>JANXWT010000352.1 GCA_025351035.1 Opitutia bacterium
AGTTCAACTTCGGCGCACCGTCCTGCGTGCCCGCCACGACGTTTGAGACCGCCGGAGCTGCACTCGATGCGAAAGCCGTGGCGCGTCTCCTCCGCAAAAAAGAAATCCGTTATCTCAGCGAGGTGATGAATTTTCCCGGCGTGCTCGGCCGCGATTCGTCGCTCATGGCGATGATCGCCGCCGCCAAGAAACTCGGCAAGCAGGTCGACGGCCACGCGCCCGGTCTCCGCGGCAAAGACGCCAAGCGCTACGCCACCGCCGGCATCACGACTGACCACGAGTGTTTCACCCTCGCCGAAGCGCGCGACAAACTCGCCGCGCGCATGAAGATTCTCATTCGCGAAGGCTCGGCCGCCCGCAACTTCGCGGCACTCGCTCCGCTGCTGCTGACCGACGCGGCGCGCTGCATGTTCTGCTGCGACGATCTGCACCCCGACTTGCTCATGGTCCGGCATCTCGACGAGCATGTGCGCCGCGCGCTCGCGCTCGGCACCGACCGCTTCGACGTGCTGCGCTGCGCATCCGTTAATCCCGTGCAGCATTACGGTCTCAAGGTTGGTCTACTCCGCGTCGGCGATCCTGCGGACTTCATCGTCGTCGACGGATGGAAAAATTTCCGCGTGCAACGCACTTATCTCGACGGCGTGCTCGTCGCGGCGAACGGTCGCAGCCGCCTGCCGCGCCAGCCCTCGCGCACGCCAAACCAATTTCGCGCCCGGCCGCGCCGTGCCGAAGATTTTTCAGTAAAGGTAGGGCGAACCGTTCCGGTGAGCCGTCGGCTCGGCAGGCACGCCTCGCCCCACCACCTCAACCTCATCGAGGCCCTCAACGGCCAACTCATCACGCGGCATCTGCGCGCAGCGCCGAAAATTGTCCGCGGCTGCGTCGTCGCCGATCCGAAACGCGACATCCTGAAGATCGCCGTCATCAGTCGCTACACGCCCAAGGCACCGGTCGCCGTCGGTTTCATTCGCGGCTTCGGTCTGCGCGCGGGCGCGCTCGCTTCCACGGTCGCGCACGATTCGCACAACATTGTCGCGGTGGGCGTCGATGACGTTTCCCTTTCGGCCGCTGTGAATCTCGTCATCAAACATCGCGGCGGCATCAGCGTCGTCGGCCGCGGGAAGCGCGGCGTGTTGCCGTTGCCCATCGCGGGTCTGATGTCCGACGCCGACGGCCGCGTCGTCGCGCGCCGCTACACCGCGCTCGACGCAAGAGCGAAGCAGCTCGGCTCGCGGCTCGACGCACCGTTCATGACGCTCTCGTTCATGGCGCTGCTCGTGATTCCCGATTTGAAACTCAGCGACCGCGGCCTGTTCTCGGCGACGAAGTGGGGTTTCGTGCCGGCAATTACCGATCCGAGAATGTAGGGCCGGCGCGTCTGGCGCTTGTGGGCCAGCGACCTTGGTCGCGCTGCGGGAAGAGGCGCGAGCAAGCTCGCTGACCCACGGTGCGGCGGCCCTACAGCGGAACCTCGCTCCACCACTCTTAGTCGACCGCGAGCGCTTTGACGGGGTCCATCTTCGAGGCGCGGCGCGCCGGGATAAAAAGGGCGAGGGTCGCGGCCAACGCGACGACGGCGGCGCCGATGAGGAGCGGTGGAGCGGTCAGACCTTCCATGCCGTAGACGAGACCTTTGAGCACTTTCGCGAGGGCGAAGGTGCCGCCGAGTCCGAGGAGCAGGCCGAACGCGACCCAGCTCAGGCCTTGGCCGAAGACGAGACGGAGTATGTCGCCGCCGATGGCGCCGAGCGCGAGGCGCACGCCGATTTCGCGCGTGCGCTGCACGATGTGGTAGCTGAGCGTGCCGTAGAGGCCGACGGCGACGAGGCCGAGCGCGGCGGCCATGAAGAAATTCACGAGCCCGGCGACGGCGCGCTCGCTGGCGGTGGCGTCGCGCACGACTTGGTTGAGCGTGCGGATGTTTTCGAGCGCGAGTTCGCGGTCAAGTCCGGCGACGGTCTGGCGGAGCAGCGGCGCGAGAAACGCGGCCGGGCGCGACGAGCGCACGTTGATGTGGACGCTGTCACCCCAGTGGCCTGGCGGTGTCGTATACATCTCGGGCCTGAACTTGGCGGTGGCGCTCGACTGGCGGACATCTTCCACGACCCCGACCACCGTCGCGGTATACCACGGGTCCTTCGCCTGGTTGGCGCGGAAGATCTGGCCGATGGGATCTTTGTTCGGCCAGGCTTTGTCGACGAAGGCGCGGTTGACCACGACACCGAGGTGCCCGTCTTTGCCCATGTCGTCGGCGGCGGTGAGATTGCGGCCGCGCACGAGCGCGATGCCCATCGTCTCGAAGTAACCCGGCGTGATGGAAGAGCGTTCGACGCTGGTGCGGCGTTGCGCGGGATCGTAGACCTCGTCGTTGACGAGCGCGCTGGTGTTGCTGCCGCCTTCGAGCGGGAGCTTGGATGTGAGACCGACGGCGGTGACGTCCGGCAACGCCGCGAGCTTCTCGCTCAACGCCTGCCAGAAACGCACGCGCGCCTCGTTCTCCTTGTAGGCGGCGCCGCGGAGATTCACCTGGGCGGAGAGAACGTATTCGGTGTCGAGGAGGCGGTTTTGCTTGATGATCTTGAAATAGCTGGCGGAGAAAAGTGCGGCGCAGTTGGCGAGCACGAAGGCCACCGCGATCTGCGCGACGATGAGGCTGCGCAGCATGACGTGGCGCGAGCGCGAACCGACGGAACCGCGCGCGTCGCCGCGGATGATGCCGGCGAGGGAAGTGCGCGCGGCGGCGAACGCCGGCGGGATGCCCGCGAGCAGCGCCGTGAGGACGCTCGCGCCCAGCGCGAAGAGCAGCGCGAGGCTGTCGAGCGCGATGGCGGCTTTGCGCGCCGCGCTCGCGGGCGCGATGACCTTGAGCACCGCGATGCCGCCGAAGGCGAGGAACAGCCCGAGCGCCGTGCCGAGCAAGGCGAGGACGAGGCTCTCGGTGAGCGCGAGCCGGATGAGGTCGGCGCGCGTGGCGCCGAGCACGACCCGCACGGCGAACTCGCCTTGCCGCCGGGCGCTGCGGGCGAGGAGCATCGACGCGACGTTGGCGCAGGCGACGAGCAGCACGAGCGCGACGGCGCCGAAGAGCAGCCAGACCTTGTCGCCGATGTCGCGCGTCATCTCGTAATGGAGCGAGCGCGCGAGGAATTGCTTGTGCGTGTTCGAGTCGGGGTAGAGCGCGGTGAGTTTCTTGCCGATGGATTTGAGTTCGGCGTCGGCCATGCCGAGCGTGACGCCCGCCTTCAGGCGCGCGATGCCGCAGAGGTAATGGCTGTCGCGCTGCTTGCGTTCCTTCTCGGAGAAACTGAACGGCGTCCAGACTTGGCAGTCCTCGGTGCGCATCCACGGCGCCGCGAATTCAAAGCCGGCCGGCATGATGCCGATCACGGTGACATCGCTGCCGTTGAGGCGGATCGTGCGGCCGACGAGATTGGAGTCGGAGGCGAAAGTCTGTTGCCAGAGGCGGTGGCCGATGATCGCGACCGGCGCGGCGCCTTCGGCGCAATCCTCGGGCGTGAGCAGACGCCCGCGCATCGGCGCGACGCCGAACGCGGGGAGCACGCCCGCCGTCGCGCGCACGCCGGCGACCGCTTGGGCGTTGTCGAGGCCGACGTTGACCGTGCCGGGACTGTAGACGCCGAAGTGCTCGAAGGCCATGCTCTGCTCGTGGAGATCGAGGAAGTCGGCCGGCGAGAGCGGCCAACCGTCGCCCGACCAGACTTGGGTGATGGCCTCGGCCTGCGGATAATCGAAGGGGTGGACGACGAGCGCGCGCAGCGTGCTGAACATCGCCGTCGAGGCGCCGATGCCGACGGCGAGCGTGAAAGTGGCGATGACGGCGAAACCGCGGGCTTTCGCGAGTTGGCGGAAGGCGAGTCGTAGATCGGTGAGCATCAGGGGAGGGAACAGTTGTGTGCTCAGTAGAACTGCGGTCCGCGGCTGTGGTTACCGGAAAAATCTCCGCATGGGAAAAACCATCATCCCAAAAATGCAGGGCCGGCCCTCGTGGCCGCGTCGTCCGAAAACCGCGGCATGGCGCCGGCTCGTGGCCGCGCCGGTTTCGGCTTGCTGCACGGCGCGCCGGCAAGCGGCGGCCCTACAGTCGTGCGGCTGGGCTCGTCTCAGTATCGGACTTTGTCCGACTTCGCCGCCCAAGCCTTGAACGTGGCAATAGCTTCGCTGGGCAGCAGCGGCTGCATCTTGAGGGCGCGCTGCTCGGGGGCGAGCGCCACCTGCTGGTAGATGAAGTCATCATCGAAGCCGATCGCCGCGGCGTCGGTGCGCGTGTTGCCGTAAAACACCGTCGGGATGCGTGCCCAGTAGATCGCCGAGAGGCACATCGGGCACGGCTCGCAACTCGTGTAGAGTTCGCAGTCGGTGAGCTGGAAAGTTTTCAGCTGCGCGCAGGCCGCGCGGATCGCCGTCACCTCGGCGTGAGCCGTCGGGTCGTTGGCGGAGGTGACGCGGTTGTTGCCACGGCCGACAATCTCGCCGCGCCGCACGACGACGCAGCCGAACGGTCCGCCATGGCCGTCGCGCATACCCTCGTCGGCGAGCTTGATCGCTTCGCGCATGAAATTTTCCTGACGCATTGCCGGATTTGTGGCGCACCTGCGCTCACGCGGCGAGCCCCTATTTGCCACCGTGAATATCATGCTGACACCCGACAGTGCGGCACCTTTACTCCGCCCTCACCACGATGAGTAACTACCCAGTGATTGAGGGCCTGGAGATCCGCGGCCCGTTGAACCCCGGCTACGCCGACATCCTCACACCCGAAGCCTGCCGTTTCCTCGCCAGTCTGTTTGATAAATTCGAAGCGCGCCGCCAGCAACTGCTCGCGCGACGCGTCGAGCGCCAGCGCGAGATCGACGCCGGCCTGATGCCCGACTTTCTCCCCGAGACGGCGCACATCCGTGGCGGCGACTGGATAGTCGCACCCATCCCGCCCGACCTGCTCGACCGGCGGACGGAGATCACCGGCCCCGTCGACCGCAAGATGGCGATCAACGCCCTCAACTCCGGCGCGCAATGCTGGATGGCCGACTTCGAGGACGCCAACTCGCCGACGTGGGACAACGTCATGGACGGCCAGATCAACATGCGCGACGCTGCCCGCCGCACCATCGCCTATGTTTCACCCGAGGGGAAAAAATACGCGCTGAAGGACAAGATCGCCGTCATCGTTGCCCGGCCGCGCGGCTGGCATATGGACGAGAAGCACATTCACTTTCGCGGCGCGCGCGTCTCGGCCTCGCTCTTCGACTGGGGGCTCTATTTTTTCCACAACGCCAAAGAACTTCTCGCGCGAGGCAGCGGCCCGTATTTCTACCTGCCGAAGATGGAGAGCCACCTCGAGGCGCGGCTGTGGAACGACGTCTTCGTGCATGCGCAGGTCGCGCTCGGCCTCCCGCGCGGCACCGTGCGCGCGACCGTGCTCATCGAGACGATCCTCGCCGCGTTCGAGGCCGAGGAAATTCTCTACGAGCTGCGCGAGCACGCCTCCGGCCTCAACTGCGGTCGTTGGGACTACATGTTCAGCTTCGTGAAAAAATTCCGGAACCGCCCCGGTTATCTTTTCCCCGACCGCACGCTCATCACGATGGAGGTGCCGTTCCTGCGCGCCTACGTCACGCACGTCATCAACGTCTGCCACCGCCACGGCGCCTACGCGATGGGCGGCATGGCCGCGCAGATTCCGATCAAGAACGACCCGGCCGCCAACGACGCCGCGCTCGCCAAGGTCCGCGCCGACAAGGAGCGTGAGGCGCGCGCCGGCCACGACGGCACCTGGGTCGCGCATCCCGGCCTCGTGGCGGCAGCGCTCGATGCGTTCTCGCACCATATGAAGGGACCGAACCAACTCCACGTGCTCCACGACGTGAAGATCACCGCCGCCGACCTGCTCGCGCCGTTGCACGGTCCGATCACGGAGAAAGGCGTGCGCTGGAACCTGCACGTCGGCGTGCGCTACCTCGAAGCGTGGCTCGGCGGCTCGGGCGCCGAACCGATCCACAACCTCATGGAGGACCTCGCGACCTCCGAGATTTCCCGCGCGCAGCTCTGGCAGTGGCTGAAGTTCGGCGCGAAACTCGACGACGGCCGCGCCGTCTCGGCCGAACTCTACGACCGCCTGCTCGCCGAGGAACTCGCCGCCATCCGCGCCGAATACGGCGCCGAGCGCTACGACTCCGGGCATTTCACCGACGCCGTCGCGCTCTTCATGCGCATGTCCAAGAGCGCCGAGTTCGACGAGTTCCTCTCGCTCCCCGCCTACGAGCTGCTGCCGTGAAAAACCTCCAAGCTCCAACCTCCAAGCACTAGGGAAAGGCCAATGAACAATATCCGTTTCTTCGGTTTTGGATTTGGCGCTTCATTCGAGCTTGGAGCTTGGATGTTGGAGCTTTGACGCCACCCGATGCCGACACTGGATATCATCAATACGTTCAATCGGATGGCGTTTGTCGCCGCGCTCGGCCACTTGTTCGAGCATTCGCCGTGGGTCGCCGAGGAGACCTGGGCGGAGTGTCCGTTCGCTCGTCCCGAGGAGTTGCATGCCGCGCTTTGCGCGACAATGCGGGTCGCTTCGCAGGAAAAACAACTGGCTCTCATCCGTGCGCACCCCGATCTCGCCGGTCGGCTCGCGCAGCAGAAGGAGCTCACCGCCGAGTCGACTCGCGAGCAGGCGAGCGCCGGCCTCAGTCAGCTGACTGACACCGAACTCGACGAGTTCACGCGGCTCAACGACGTCTATCAGGCGAAGTTCGGTTTCCCGTTCATCATCTGCGCGCGGCTCAATGCCAAGGCCGCCATCGTCGCCGCCATGCGCGCCCGCAGCGCCAATTCACACGAAACCGAGTTTGCGACCGCGCTTGGCGAGATCGAGAAAATCGCGTGGCTCCGGCTGCAGGACAGCATCAAGCCAATCTGACCAACCACAGATGAGCACACATCGACACAGATATTCCAGAGGGGTGTGCTTCAAATTGTGTTCATTTGTGCTCATCTGTGGTTAGAAACTATTCCCATGCCCGGTAAACTCACCACCCACGTCCTCGATCTCACCATCGGTCGGCCCGCCGCCGGTATGCGCGTCGAACTTTGGAGTCACGACGGCAAACACACGCTGCTCAAGGCGGTCACGACCAACGCCGACGGCCGCGTCGACGCGCCGCTGCTCGTCTCCGCCGCGATGAAAGTCGGCACTTACGAACTAATCTTCTTCGTGAAGGACTACTTCGTCACTCATCTCGACGACAGTCCGTTCCTCGACCGCGTGCCCGTCCGCTTCGCCATCGCCGACGCCACGGCCAGCTACCACATCCCGCTCCTCGTGACGCCCTGGGCCTACAGCACCTACCGCGGGAGCTGAGATCGATGGCCAATCCCACGCAGCAACTGGTCGCGATGCTCGGCGAACTCGGCCGGGTGACCGACGAGCCGGGTCGGCTCACGCGGACGTTTCTTTCGCCGGCGATGCAGCGCGCGAACGCGCTCGTCGCGGGCTGGATGAAAGACGCCGGGCTCACGACGCGCGTCGACGCCGTCGGCAATTTGATCGGGCGGGTAGGGGCGCAGTTTTGCTGCGCCCTCGATCACGCCGGAACTAAAGCCGGGCACAGCAAGTCTGCGCCCCTACCAAAGACGCTGCTCCTCGGCTCGCATCTCGACACCGTGCGCGACGCGGGAAAGTTCGACGGGCCGCTCGGCGTGCTGCTGCCCATCGTCGCGCTGGCCGAGCTGAAGCGCCGCGGCATCACACTGCCGTTTCACGTCGAGGTCCTCGGTTTCTCGGAGGAGGAAGGTGTCCGCTTTGCCAGCGCCTATCTCGGCAGCGAAGGCTACTGCGGAAAATTGACCGCAGCCGACTTGACCATGCGCGATGCCGACGGCATTTCGGTCGGCGAAACGCTCAAAAAATTCAACGACGGTAAATTCTTTCTCCCGAAACCGGCGCACAAGAGGAGTAACCTATTGGGTTACTGCGAAGTTCACATCGAGCAGGGGCCGGTGCTCGAAGCGAAGAAGCTCTCGGTCGGCGTCGTCTCGGCGATCGCGGGGCAGAGCCGCTTCAAGCTGACGTGGACCGGCAAGGCCGGACACGCCGGCACGACGCCGATGGCTCTTCGGCGCGACGCACTCGCGGGTGCGTCGGAGTTCGCCGTTGGAATCGAAGCTATCGCGCGTCACACACCGGGGCTGGTCGCGACCATCGGCGCACTCACCGTTTCGCCGGGAGCGGCCAATGTCATTCCCGGTGAGGTCGTGCACACGCTCGATGTCCGCCACGCGCGGGACTCTGTCCGCCGCGCAGCGCTGATGCAAATCGGCCGGCTGGCGACACGGATCGCCGATGAACGCCGGCTCACTCGCTGCTGGCAACGCACGCAGGAGAACGGAGCGGTCGAGTGTTCGCCGAAACTGACGGCGGCGCTCGCGCGCAGCGTGCAGGCGGTGCAGGGCAAATCCATTTCGCTCGTCAGTGGTGCGGGGCACGACGCCGTCGTGATGTCGTCGCTCGCGCCGATTGCGATGCTCTTCGTGCGCTCGCGCGACGGCCTGAGTCACCACCCCGACGAGTTTACCTCGGCGCACGATCTCGATGTCGCGTTGCGCGTGATTACCGATTTCCTGCAAAGACTGGCGGCAGAGAATTCTTAACCACTAATCCACACTGATGAGCACTTATGCGGAGAGAAATTCAGCCGAGGTCCTGGTTGGATTAGTGTGCCTTAGTGTTCATTAGTGGTTTCAAATCTCTCATGCCCAGAAAACCAGAACCAAAGCCCGCACCCGAGCTGCTCGATCTGATCGTGCAGGCCGGACTGGTCGTGACGCCCGACGGCATCCAGCGCACTGACCTTGGGATTCTTGAGGGAAAGATTGTCGAGATCGGGCGGCACATCACGACGAAGGCTCACCAGACGCTCAACGCCGTCGATCACTACGTTTTCCCGGGCATCCTCGACGCGCACGTGCACTTCAACGAGCCCGGTCGCGCCGATTGGGAAGGACTCGGCTCCGGTTCGGCGGCGCTCGCGGCGGGCGGCGGCACGTGCTTCTTCGACATGCCGCTCAACTCCGAGCCGCCGGCCATCGACGCCGCGGCATTCCGCGAGAAGCG
>JANXWT010000014.1 GCA_025351035.1 Opitutia bacterium
CAAACGGGACTCCAACAGTTGATTAATGAAACGGTTTTCCCGGCGTTTTTCACCCAAGCGCAAAAAACGGCCGACGCCCAACAATTTACGACCGAACTGCCGGTAGTTCCCGACGTTATCAGCAAATCCGGTCCCCAATGATCGCCGCGCGCTTCGCGCGCTAAGTCTTCCTGCGGCAAAGGTGGCCGGCGCCTACCGTTTCCCCCTGCGGCCCTCCCGATGGGCAAAGCGAGGATTCTGGTATTCAGCGCACCTGCAACGTGTCGCCTTCGTAGGCTAAGCCGAGCGACGGGATGACGACCGCCTTGCGCGTGCCTTCCTTCTTCACGTGGCCGGCGAGCCAGGCGTCGTAGCCCGTGGTCTGCGCCGCGGCGAGAATGGCGTCGGTTGACTCAGGATCAACGTAGGCCGCGAACCCGATGCCCATGTTGAACGTGGCATAGGCTTCGCGCAGCGTGATCGGGCCGGCCTGCATGAGAAACTTGAAGAGCGCCGTCGTCTCGCGCGGGGCGGTGATCTCGTAGACGAACGGCTCCTCCAGCCGCATCAGCTTGCGCCAGCCGTGCCCCGTCACGTGCGCCGCGTAGTTCAGTTTCAGTCCGCGCCGTTGGCATTCGCGCACGAACGCCACGTAGATGACCGACGGCGCCAGCAGCGCCTCGCCGTAGGTGCGCGCGTCGCCGAGGCCGATGGGGGTCTGATAACTCTGCGGCAGTTGCGACGCGATGAGCCGGCAGAGCGAAAGCCCGTTGGTCTGCACACCGGAGCTGGCGAGAAAAATGATCGCGTCACCGTCGCGCACGTCGCCCGTGATGCGGAGCGGCTTCGGCGAAATTTTGCCGAGGGCGGAGCCGGCGAGCACGATGGTCGCGGGATCGACGAGGCCCTTGAGCGTCGGCGTCTCGCCGCCGCCCCAGACGGCGCCCGACGTCGTGCACGCCTCGGCCCAGCCGTCGACGAGCGCCTGCATGCGTTTCTCGTCGGAGAACCAACCCGAGTCGCCCACCGCCGCGTGCATCGCGACGGAGATCGGCAGCGCGCCGCAGGTAACGAGGTCGTTGACGATCGTCGCCACCGTATCGATGGCGATTGCGCGGTAGAAATTTTTCCCGGTCGCCGCGTAGACGGCGTCGGCCACGAGGTTCTTCGTGCCGAGGCCCTCCTCGACGTGCGCGAGGTAGTGGTCAGTCGCTTCGATCAGGTAGGCACTCTCGCCGCGCGTCGTCACTGGCTCCGCGTAATCATGCGCCGCGAGCTCACCGGCAGTCGTGCGCGCCGCGCGCTGGCACGCACGCTTGAACGCATCGAGCTGATCGTAGCGGACACCGGAGGATTCGTAGGAAAGAGACATCAGTAGCTCCGCCCCTCTGCCTTCTCAAAATAATTCACGTAAGCCTGGTTCACGACACGGTAACCACCGGGCGTCGGATATTTACCGGTGAAATACCAGTCACCCGTGTGATTGGGCAGTGCGCGATGGAGGTTCTCGATCGACTGAAAAACGATTTCGATCTCGCCGGTCCAGCCGTTCGGCCTGGGCGAGACGAGCTGCGTAATCCGTTTGGAAATCTCCTCAGCCGTGAACGGCTCGTAGATTTTCCGCGCATGGTTGACCGGTGCGGGTGCGTTGTTTGCCAGCTCCTCGCGGCAGAGGCGATAGACCTCGCTGAGCAATTCGCCCTGCCCGCGCTCCTTCAGCAAAGACACCGCCGCCTCAAACGCGATGAACTTGCCGATCTCCGACATATCGATGCCGTAGCAATCGGGGTAGCGGATCTGCGGCGCCGTCGAGGCGATGACGATTTTCTTCGGGTTGAGCCGTTTCAGGATGCGCAAGATGGAGCGTCGCAACGTCGTGCCGCGGACTATGGAGTCGTCGATGCACACGAGATTGTCCTCCGGCTGCACAACGCCGTAAGTGATGTCGTAAACGTGTGACGCGAGATTATTGCGCCACTTCTCCTGACTGATAAAGGTGCGCAGCTTCACATCCTTGCTTACGAGCTTTTCGCCGCGCGGCCAGTTGCGCAGGATCAGGTCGTCGATGAGCGCCTCGTCGAGCTGGCCAGAGAGCGCCGCCTCAAGCAGCGCCGCCTTGACCTCGGCGCGACGACGGAAACGCAGCTCGCTCATCAGGCCGAAATATGCGACCTCCGCCGTGTTAGGGATGAAGCTGAAAACGGTGTTCTCCAGGTCGCGGCCGATCGCCGGGAGAATCTGCTCGGCGAGACCGGCGCCGAGCGCCTTGCGCTCGCGGTAAATGTCGGCGTCGTTGCCGCGCGAAAAATAGATGCGCTCGAACGAGCACTGCGTTTTCGGCAGCGCCGCGCGGATGCGTTCCACGCGCACCGAACCGCCTTTCTTCATCACGACGGCGCAGCCGGGCTCGACCTCGTGCACCTGCGTGGCTTCGAGATCGAACACTGTGCAGAGCGGTGCGCGCTCGGAGGCGAAAGCCACCACCTCGTCGTTCTCGAACCAGTGCGCCGGGCGGATGCCTGACGGATCTCGCGTGACGAAAGCGTCACCGTTGCCGAGCACGCCGACGAGCGCATAGCCGCCGTCCCAGTCGGCCGCGACGTCGCGGAGCACAGCGGCCGGATCGAGGTCTTCATTGATGCGGTGCGAGATCTCCGTGCCGGGCAACTGCTGGGCCTTGAGCTTGCGGTAAAGTTCCTCGTGGTGTTCGTCGAGGCCGAAGCCGATTTTCTCCAGTAACGCCTGCGTGTCGGTCGCGAAGATCGGGTGCTGACCCATGCCGATGAGGCTGGCGTTCAGCGCGGCCGTGTTGGTCATGTTGAAATTACCCGCGAGCATCAGATTGCGCGTCGGCCACGGACTGCGGCGGAAAAATGGATGGCATGCGCTCAGATTGTAGCCGCCCGAAGTGCCATAGCGCAGGTGCCCGAGATAGAGCTCACCGCAGAAATCGAAATGCTTCTTTGCCGTGTCGGGGAACTCCGGGTGCACCGTGCCGTCGGCCACCAGCGCGTTGTAGCGCGCGAGCAGTGACTGGAAAATTTTGTCGAGCGGGTTCGACTCGACGTTGCGCTCGCGGAACATGTAGGGCTCGCCGGCGGGCACGTCGAATTTCACGCAGGCCGCGCCCGCACCGTCCTGCCCGCGGTTGTGCTGCTTCTCCATCAGCAGGAAGAGCTGATTGAAGCCCCACAGCGGTGATCCATATTTCTCCTGATAGTAGGCCAGCGGCTTTTTCAACCGCACCAAGGCAATGCCGCATTCGTGAGTGATTCGTTCGCTCATTAAAAGCCGCTGATTTCGGGGAGCCCACGCGAATGGTCAATGGCTTTCTGGAATCTCCGCAATATCTGGGGAAACTCGCCTCTATGACACCGGAAAATCACCTAACGACCGAGCAATGATGCTGCACAGAGCGCTGGCCACTTGACCGCATGGGCGACTTCGTGAATATCCCGCTTTTCCCCCATGCTGATCCTCCGTGGCTCACCCGCCCTCTCCCAGTTCCGCCTCCAGAAACTCCTCCTGGACCTAACTGCCGCAGGGCTGCCCGCCCGCGCCGTCAGCGCCGAATTCGTCCACGTGGCGGAAGTGTCCGCCGAGCTGAACGCCAAGGAGCACAGCGTCCTCGAAAAACTCCTCACCTACGGGCCGCGCCGCGCCGCGACTGCCGTCAGCGGCCTCGTGCAAGTCGTCGCCCCGCGCCCCGGCACGATTTCGCCGTGGTCCTCCAAGGCCACCGACATCGCACATATCTGCGGACTCACCGCCCTGAAACGCATCGAGCGCGTCGTCGTTTTCACTTTGGATCTCGGCGAAGCCGTTCTGTCCGGCTCTCAGCTCTCAACTCTCAGCTCTCAGCTTTCCGACAGAATGACCCAAGTCGTCTTCGCCGACGTCGCCGGATGCGAAGCGCTCTTCCGCCACGAAACACCGCGCCCGATGTCGAGCGTGCCCGTGCTCGCGCAGGGCCGCGCCGCACTGGTCGCTGCCAACGAGTCGCTCGGCCTCGCGCTTGCGGACGACGAGATCGATTACCTCGTGAAGAATTTCACGACGCTCGGCCGCGACCCGAACGACATCGAGCTGATGATGTTCGCGCAGGCCAACTCCGAGCATTGCCGGCACAAGATTTTCAACGCCACTTGGGAGATCGACGGCACGGCGCGCGACCGCTCGCTGTTCCAGATGATCAAGAACACCTACGCGCTGCACAGCGACGGCATCCTCTCCGCCTACAAGGACAACGCCGCCGTCCTCACCGGCACGCGCGGTGGTCGTTTCTACGCTGACCCGACGACCGGCGAATACGCCGCGCACG
This sequence comes from Opitutia bacterium, assembly GCA_025351035.1. Lineage (GTDB taxonomy): Bacteria > Verrucomicrobiota > Verrucomicrobiia > Opitutales > Opitutaceae > JACQFT01. The sequence goes on from JANXWT010000014.1 coordinate 4,301, forward strand.
ACGAAGAGATTCACCTGCTCTGCAAGGTCGAGACCCACAACCACCCGACCGCCATCTCACCCTACCCTGGCGCCGCTACTGGCTCCGGTGGTGAAATACGCGACGAAGGCGCCACCGGTCGAGGCGCGAAGCCCAAAGCTGGCCTCACCGGCTTCACCGTTTCGAACCTCCGTCTCCCCGGCGCGATCCAGCCATGGGAAAAGGACTACGGCAAACCCAGCCGCATCGTCTCCGCGCTCAACATCATGATCGAGGGCCCGCTCGGCGGCGCCGCGTTCAACAACGAATTCGGCCGCCCGTCCATCAACGGCTATTTCCGCACGTTCGAGGCGGCCGTGCCCGCCGCTGTCGGGCCGGCGTTCGCCGCCGCGCCGTCTGCCGCGACGGAAATCCGCGGCTACCACAAACCGATCATGATCGCCGGTGGTGTCGGCAACATCCGCGACGGCCACGTGCAGAAAGGCGCGATCAATCCCGGCGACAAACTCGTCGTGCTCGGCGGCCCCGCGATGCTGATCGGTCTCGGCGGCGGCGCGGCCAGCTCGATGGGCAGCGGCCACGGCAACGAGGACCTCGATTTCGCCAGCGTGCAGCGCGACAACGCCGAGATGCAGCGCCGTTGCCAGGAAGTCATCGACCGCTGCTGGGCGCTCGGCGACGCCAATCCCATTTCGTTCATCCACGACGTCGGTGCCGGCGGCATTTCCAACGCGCTCCCCGAGCTCGTCAACGACGCCGGCCGCGGCGGCCACTTCCAACTCCGCGCCGTGCCGAACGACGAGCCGGGCATGTCGCCGCTCGAGATTTGGTGCAACGAGTCGCAGGAGCGCTACGTCCTCGCCGTGCCCGCCGCGCAGCTGGAGACCTTCGCGAAATTCTGCGAGCGCGAGCGCTGTCCCTTCGCCGTCGTCGGCGAAGCCACCGCGCAGAAGAAACTCGTCGTCGAGGACTCGCAATTTTCCAACACGCCCATCGACCTGCCGCTCGATGTGCTGCTCGGCAAACCGCCGCGCATGCACCGCAAGGACAGCACGCGTTCGCGCCCGCTCGCGCCGCTCGACCTGCGCGGCCTCACGCTCGCCGACGCCGTGCGCCAGGTGCTCTCGCACCCGACCGTCGCTGACAAATCCTTTCTCGTCACCATCGGCGACCGTTGCGTCACCGGCCTCATCAGCCGCGACCAGATGGTCGGCCCGTGGCAGGTGCCCGTCGCGGATTGCGCCGTCACCGCCGCCACGTTCGACGTCTACACCGGCGAAGCGTGGGCGATGGGCGAACGCACTCCCGTCGCAATCAACAACGCCGCGGCCTCCGCGCGTCTCGCGGTCGGCGAAGCGCTGACGAATCTCGCCGCCGCGCAGATCGGCGAACTCGGCAAAGTCAGCCTCTCCGCCAACTGGATGGCCGCACCCGCGGTCCCCGGCGACGGCGCCGATCTCTACGCCGCCGTGCAAGCCGTCGGCATGGAACTCTGCCCCGCGCTCGGCATCACGATTCCCGTCGGCAAAGACTCGATGAGCATGAGCACCGTCTGGAAAGACGGCGCCACCGGCGAACAGAAGCGCGTCACGGCGCCCATCTCGCTCATCATCTCCGCCTTCGCGCACTGCGCCGACATCCGCCGCACGCTCACACCGCAGCTCCAGCAACTCGACGACACCGTGCTCCTCCTCGTCGATCTCGGCCGCGGCCAGAATCGCCTCGGCGGTTCCATCCTCGCGCAGATCGTCTCGCAAACCGGCCAAGCCGCGCCCGATGTCGACGATCCGGGCGACCTGAAAGAATTCTGGAACGTCATCCAGCAACTCGGCCGCGACCAGAAAATCCTCGCTTACCACGACCGCTCTGATGGCGGCCTGCTCGCGACGATCACCGAGATGTGCTTCGCCGGCCACACCGGCGTCGACCTCGAAATTCCCGCCGGCCACAACGCCTTCGCGGCGCTTTTCGCCGAGGAACTCGGCGCTGTCATCCAGATTCGCGGCGACGATCTCGACGAAGTCTCACAGCTCTTGCGCGCAAAAGGCTTCAAGGCCTGCACGTCGCGCCTCGGCACGCTCAACAAGCACTACGCGCTGCGCATCCGCCGCGCCGGCCAGGAAATCCTCAACGAAAATCTCTCCACCCTCCGCGGTTACTGGTCCGACGTCACCCACCGCATCGCCGCGATGCGCGACAACCCCGCTGCCGCTGACTCCGAGTTCCAACTCAAGCTCGACCCGACCGATCCTGGCATCACGCCGGTGCTGACGTTCGACATTTCTGTTACCGGCTCTCAGCTCTCGACTCTCAACTCTCAGCCCGGCCGCGCGCGCCCGCGTGTGGCGATCCTTCGCGAGCAAGGCGTCAACAGCCAGATCGAGATGGGTGCAGCGTTCACGCGCGCGGGCTTCTGCGCCGTCGACGTGCACATGACCGATATCCTTAGCGGCCGCGTGTCGCTGCGCGATTTTCGCGGACTCGTGGCGTGCGGCGGCTTTAGCTACGGCGACGTGCTCGGGGCCGGCGAGGGCTGGGCCAAGAGCGTCCTCTTCCACGACCGCACCCGCGCCGAGTTCGCCCAATTCTTCGCGCGGCCCGACACGTTCTCCTTCGGCGCCTGCAACGGCTGCCAGATGATGAGCAACCTCCGCTCGCTCATCCCCGGCGCCGCGCATTGGCCGCGCTTCGTGCAAAACCAGAGCGAGCGCTACGAATGCCGCTTCGTTTCGCTGAAAGTCGAGGACAGCCCCAGCGTGCTCTTCAAGGGCATGGCCGGCTCGGTCATCCCGATCACGCTCGCACACGGCGAAGGCTACGCGGAGTTCATCGACCCAGCCGCTGCGAAAGCTTTCAGCGACTCCGGCCTCGTCGCCGCCCGCTTCGTGGACAACAAGCAGGCGCTCGCGCTTGCGCAGTCCTCCGTAGCTCAACGAACGAAGGATGGACCGATCTACACCGAACGCTATCCGCTCAACCCGAATGGCTCGCCCTTCGGCATGACGGCGCTTACAACGACCGACGGTCGCGCAACGATCATAATGCCGCACCCGGAACGCGTCTTCCGCACCCAAGCGATGAGCTGGCACCCTGCTGACTGGCCCGAAGACTCGCCGTGGATGAAGCTCTTCTACAACGCGCGCGACTGGGTGGGATAGGCAAGCTTCCTGTTAGCAGACTGGTATAGAACATTAATGGCCCTAAACTGGAGGTCATCCACCATGCAGCCCGCCCCCCAAGGATTCGCCGGCAAAGAGATAGCCCTCTGCGTGATCTTCGTGCTGGGCATCCTAGCGGCACTCGCCTACTCGGCCTACCAAAAAGCCGGCGCATCGAATCAGGACAAGGCCGTATTGTGCCCCATCCGACAGTTCGCGGCAGCGGCGGATCAATATTACTTGGAGAACGGTGTCTCCACTGTGGCGTATCGCGATCTCGTCGGTGCGACTAATTACATCAAGGCAGTGAACACCGTGGCCGGAGAGATCTACCCCGTCTACTTCACACAGGGCGTCACAATCACCGTGACCGGGGTAGCAGGAGTGCGCACCGTCACCTATGCGCCCTGAGGCGAAACCACGCAGCTTCTGAGCGAACGCGGCCGGTTTACGCTCGCGGCTGAAACGGTGACCATCTTTACTGCGCGCCGTGCTGAACTACCTCTGGCTCGGACTCGTCACCTTGGCCGTGCTCATCGGCGGCGCGACCGGGCGCCTGCGGGAGGTCACCGACGGCGCGTTCCAGAGTGCGGACACCGCGGTGATGAAAATCGCGCTGCCCCTCGTCGGCATCATGGCGTTGTGGCTCGGCTTGATGCGCCTCGCCGAGCGCAGCGGACTCGTGCAACTGATCGCACGCGCGCTGCGTCCGCTGATGCGCCGGCTGTTCCCCGACGTGCCCGTCGAGCATCCGGCGATGGGCTCCATGCTGATGAACATGGCGGCCAACATGCTCGGCCTCGCCAATGCTGCGACGCCCCTCGGCCTGCGCGCGATGCGCGATCTCGAGACACTGAACCGCACGCCCGGCACCGCGACGAACGCCATGTGCACCTTTCTCGCCATCAACACGGCGAGCATTCAGCTCCTCCCCGCGACGGCCATCGCCATCCTCGCCTCGCAGCACGCCAAGAACCCGACTGCCATCGTGGGCACGGCGTTGCTGGCCTCGCTCTGCGCCACCACCACCGGCCTCACCGCTGCCCGATGGCTCCAAGGCTGGCGAATTTTCCGCGTCGTGCCCGAACCCGCCACCGCGCAACCCGCCTCCGCCGTCCCGGTCGACGCCGGATCCGAACCAGTAGTCGCCGCCGAGCCGACCGCACTTACGGGTTCGGGGCGCTTGGCGCTGGGTCTTCTGCTGGCGGTGTTTGCCACGTTCTTCGCGTGGAGCGCGTTCGCCCCCGCCAACTACCACGCCGCCACCTCGGCGCTGCACGGCCGCATCTTCCCGGCGCACGTTCTGCCGCCCGCGTGGGAGGACTCGTCGGCGCAATCGCTCTTCCTGCGCGCCGTCGGCACGCTCTCGTTGCTGGCCGTGCCGTTCCTCCTCGTGTTTTTCCCGCTCTACGCGGCTCTGCGCGGAGTGAAAGTGTATGAAGAATTCGTCGAGGGAGCGAAAGAAGGTTTTCAAGTCGCGCTGCGGGTCATCCCGTTCCTCGTCGCGATTCTGGTCGCCGTCGGGATGTTCCGCGGGGCCGGCGGCATCGAGGCCATGAAGAGCGCCCTGACGCCGCTGCTCACGCCCTTGGGGTTTCCACCGGACCTTTTGCCCATGGTGTTGGTGCGGCCGCTCAGCGGCAGCGCCACGCTGGGCTTGTTCACGGAAATCGTGCAGCGCCTCGGACCGGATGCGCTGACCACGCGCATGGCGGGCACGATCTTTGGCAGCACGGAGACGACTTTCTATGTCATCGCGGTCTATTTCGGCTCGGTGGCGGTGCGGCGCGCACGGCACGCCGTGGCGGCGGGGTTAGTCGCGGATCTCGCCGGCGTGATCGCTTCGGTGGTTATTTGCCGGCTGATGTTCGGCTGACGCCGCCCCTGCACACAGCGCCAAGTGATCGAATTCGTGCCCAACCGGATTGAGGCTTGAGCCCCGGGCCTCGCCGCCCTCACACCGTATCCACCAATGCGTCCCAACATTCTCACCGTCGATGACTCCAAGGGTATGCGGCTCTTCGTCCAGCAGGCGCTGAGTGCGTTCGATTGCACCGCAGGCGAAGCCGCGAACGGCTACAACGCCTTCTTTGTCATCGAGCACGCCCGACCCGACCTCATTCTCCTCGACGTGAACATGCCGATCATGGACGGCATCGAGACCCTCGAGCGGCTGAAAATTACTCCTGAACTCGCGGCGATTCCGGTAATCATGCTCGCCTCGCCCGCCGACCACGCCATCATTCCGAAACTCACTGTTCTGGGCGCCATCAGCGTGCTGATGAAACCCTTCAACGAAGTGGAACTGCTCGAAAAAATCCGCAGCGTCATCGACCTGAGACCGACCAAGCCGAAGCGCGCTTAGCGGCTGCCCGGGGTTTGCCTCGGCGAGAAACCTGTGTTTGCTAACTGCCGCCGCTTGTTTTCCACCCCCACTCAAGGATACCGCCATGTCACGCCGCACCGCCAAGGATTTCGACCAGGAGTTGCTCGACCTCTACGACTACTACGTCCACGGCCAGATTGACCGCCGCGTTTTCTTTGAGCGCGCCGCGAAGTTCGCCATCGGCGGACTGACGGCCGTCGCGCTCCTCGAGATGCTGAGCCCGCAATATGCCTACGCCGCGCAAGTGCCGAAGGATGACGCGCGCCTCATTGCCGACTACGTTAAATACCAATCCCCCGATGGCAGTGGCGAAATGCGCGGGCTGTTCGCCAAACCGGCCGGCGTCATCGGCAGGCTGCCCGGCGTGGTCGTCGTGCATGAAAACCGCGGGCTCAATCCCTACATCGAGGATGTCGCCCGGCGGCTCGCGCTTGCAGGCTATGCGACCTTCGCGCCCGACGCACTTTATCCCGTCGGCGGTTATCCGGGCAACGACGATGCGGGGCGCACGCTGCAACAGAAGCTCGACCCGAAGAAAGTCACCGAGGACTTCGTGGCGGCGACGCGTTTTCTGCACGCCCACGCCGACTGCAACGGTGCAATCGGTGTCATCGGCTTCTGTTTCGGCGGCGGCATGGCCAACACCCTTGCGTGGCGGCTGCCGGAAATCGTGAAGGCGGCCGTGCCCTACTACGGCGGCCAGCCCAGCACGGAAAACGCCGCAAAGATCAAAGGCGCGTTGCTGCTGCACTACGCCGGGCTCGATCAGCGCGTGAACACCGGCTGGCCCGCTTACGAGACGGCACTCAAGGCCGCGAGTGTCGACTATGAGGCGCACATTTATCCGAACGTGAACCACGGCTTCCACAACGACACTACGCCGCGATATGATCAGGCAGCAGCGGAGTTGTCCTGGGCGCGCACCCTCGCCTTCTTCAAGAGGAAACTCGGCTGACTGACACTTTCGTTTCGGACTGATATTCCCAACCCCCAACCACACCCCATGGACTCCACACCCTCATCCTCTCCCTCCAAAGCCGCCCGCTGGACCAGCTACGTCATGAGCGCCGCGCCCGTGCTCATGCTCCTCATGAGCGGCGTGATGAAAATCATGCAGACCGAGCAGGTCGTGAAAGGCTTTGCCGACTGGCCCCCGGGCAGCGCCGTTATGATCGGCGTGCTCGAGATCGTGTGCACCCTCGTCTATCTCATTCCGCGCACCGCCGTGCTCGGGGCCATCCTGCTCGTCGGTTACCTCGGTGGAGCCGTATCGTTCACGGTGAAGATGGGCCTGGGTGTCGCGGGCTGGTGGATGCCAGTAGCTTTTGGCGTGCTCGTTTGGGGTGGCCTCTGGCTGCGTGAGCCACGCCTGCACGCCCTGCTGCCGCTCCGCCGCTGAAGGTTCGCCGCGGCAAAGCGCAATAGCGCCCTCGCTGAGGCCACGGTGAGTAACTTGCCGGCGAAAGCCGGCGTTACGTCGCATTCGCCCACCTCTTTGCCGCTGCGCGGTTGCCGCGCCACGATGAACCCCAGCATACCTGTCAACCAGCCCACGGTAATCCACCGGGAAACGGAACTCTTCGACCCATGTCATTATTGAACCGACTTCGCATCGCGGTCGCTCTAGCCGCCATTCTGACCAGCACTCCTTTCTCTTTCGCCGCGGGGGCCATCAACGCCGAACCGCCCGCCGCCGGCCCGCTTGTCCCATATGAACATGTGCTGACAATCTCCACGACTTCTGTTTCCGGTCAGGCCGAGCTCGCCGCTCTCTGGAAAGACAAACTCGAGCCCGCCACCTGGCAGGGACACGCTGCTTTTCGCCGTGAACAGGCAAACACCCGGCCCGGTGGAACGGATTATGTCGGGTGGTTCACCAATGTCTTCGACACCGCGACCTTCCAGCCGTATTTTAGCGAACACCGTCGTAAAGACGGCCTGTTCGTCCGCTACGAATTCGACGGGCTGCACGTTCGTGAAACGAAATCAAAATTGGATGTTAACTCGGCTCCGCGCACGCCGCCCGGCACGCCCATTGAGACCGTGACACGCGAATTCACCCTGTCTGAGCCCGTGTATGATTATTTCGGCGGCACTTTCGGCGTTGTTTTCACTGGCATCCCGCTGCGCGCCGGGCTGCAAGGTTCTTTCCCGGCTCTTAGCTTTTCCAGCGACGGCAGCCCGGTAGTCACGCGGGTGAAATACCGGGTCAGCGGACCGGAAAACGTGCGCAACGATGATTGCACGCCGGTGTCCGCTTGGAAAATCGAGACCGACGCCGACGCCGACAATCCAGTCTACGTCTACTATGTCACATGTCAGACGCCCCGCGTCCAGCGGCTCGCTTACCGACAGGACGATTCAACCGTAACCTGCGAGGTTCCGGCCCACGCACCGGATACCGGCGCCGCGCAACCCAAGCCGTAACGCCCGACGGGGCTTTCCTCGGGACACTCGCGGCCCCTTAGCGTCACAACGCGCTTGCACGCCCTGCTGCCGCTCCGCCGCTGACGGTTCGCCGTGGCTTTCGGCCGCTTCGGCCGGTTTCGGGAGGGTTGCAACCCGCGCAGGATTGCGTTTGCTGGACGGTCAGCCTTAAGCGTTGTGCCGAGTCGGCGCCTCGTGCCCGGCTCCAACCTTCCCCTCTTCATGCTCGAACCTCATTTGACCGACGAAATCGACGCCCTGCGCGACACCGTGCGCAAGATGTGCGCCGCGGAGCTCGCGCCGCGAGCCGCGGCCATCGACCACAAAAACGAATTCCCGTCCGACATGTGGAAGAAGTTCGGTCAACTCGGCCTGCTCGGCGTCACGGTGTCCGAGGAATTCGGCGGCTCCGGCATGGGCTATCTCGCGCACACGGTGGCCATGGAGGAGATCTCCCGCGCCTCCGCCTCGGTCGGCCTCTCCTACGGCGCGCACTCGAACCTCTGCGTGAACAATCTTTTTCTGAACGGCAACGACGAGCAGCGGAAACGTTTCCTGCCGAAACTGTGCTCCGGCAAGTTCGTGGGCGCGCTCGCCATGTCCGAGGCCGGCGCCGGCTCCGACGTCGTCAACTCCATGGCTTGCTCGGCCGTGAAGAAGGGCGGCGTGTGGATCGCCAATGGCACGAAGATGTGGATCACCAACGGCCCCGATGCCGACGTGCTCATCGTCTACATGCGCACCGCGCCAAAGGACCAAGGCTCGCGCGCCATGACTGCGTTCCTCGTCGAAAGCGGCATGAAGGGCTTCAAAACCGCGCAGAAACTCGACAAGCTTGGCATGCGCGGCTCGAACACCTGCGAACTCGTCTTTGAAGACTGCTTAATCCCCGAGGAAAACGTGCTCGGCGCCGTCAATGGCGGCTCGCGCGTCCTGATGAAAGGGCTCGATACCGAGCGCTGCGTGCTCTCCGGCGGACCGCTCGGCATCATGCAGGCGGCGATGGACATCGTGCTGCCCTACGTGCACGAGCGGAAACAATTTGGCGCGGCCATCGGCACCTTCGGCCTCATGCAGGGCAAGATCGCCGACATGTATGTCGCGCTTCAAAGCGCGCGTGCGTTCAGCTATCAAGTGGCCCGCTCACTCGACCAAGGACTCGGCCGCGCCGCGCGCAAGGACGCCGCGGCGTGCATTCTCTACGCTTCCGAAAGCTCCGTGCAAGTCGCCCTCGAAGCCATCCAATGCCTCGGCGGCAACGGTTACATCAACGAATACGCCACCGGCCGTCTGCTGCGCGACGCCAAGCTCTATGACATTGGCGCGGGCACGAATGAGATCCGCCGCGTCCTCATCGGCCGCGAACTTTACGGCGAGACCGCCTGAGCAGCGGCCCGAAATCCTTTATCCCATGAATCACGTCGCCGTAGGCGAATATTGGGATGGCAATGCCGACGCGTGGACAAAACTGGCGCGCGCCGGCTACGACATTTATCGCGACCAGCTTAATACTCCCGCATTTCTCGATATGCTGCCACCGGTGAACGGGCTGACCGGCCTGGATCTCGGCTGCGGCGAGGGCCACAACACCCGGCTCGTCGCCCAGCGTGGTGCGAAAATGACCGGCCTCGACATCGCGGAGACTTTCATCCGCCACGCCCGGACCGAGGAGGTGCGCGCGCCGCTCGGCCTCAC
>JANXWT010000032.1 GCA_025351035.1 Opitutia bacterium
GGTCCGCAATCCGCGTCGCCGGCCTCGGTTCCACACCTTGCCCCTCCACCCGTTTCCCATGAAAACAAAAGCTCTGACTAAAAAAATCACCAAGCTCGAAGCCCGGCTGGTGGAGCAGAACGAGCATCTCGCCGAGCTGAAACGCCGCCAGCCGCCTGAAGTGGTGAGGGATTATTTCCTCGCCGGCCCCGAGGGCAAAGTGCGTCTCTCCGAGCTGTTCCGTGGCAAGAAGGACCTGATCGTCATCCACAACATGGGCCGGCAGTGCCGGTATTGCACGATGTGGGCCGACGGTTTCAACGGCCTGCTGCCGCATCTCGCCGACCGAGCTGGCTTCGCCGTGGTCTCGCCCGACCCGGTGGCGGTGCAACAGAAATTCGCGCTGCGCCGCGGCTGGAAATTCCCATTCTACTCGGGTCGCGGCTCCACTTTCAGCAAGGACATGGGCTTTCTGCCGCGGCCCGGCGAACCGTGGCCGGGTGTCTCGACCTTCCGGCGGCGCGGCCGCACAATCTGGCGAGTCGCGCGCGCCGGCTTCGGACCGTTTGATCCGTTCTGCGCGACTTGGCCGCTGTTCGCCCTGCTCGACGGCGGCGTGGGCGCGTGGTCGCCGAAGCTCCGCTACCTCAGATGAGCGACGGTTATTGGGCTGAGTTCCTGACCGTCGCGGTCGCCCACGCGCTCGCCGTCGCCAGTCCCGGGCCGGACTTCGCCATCGTGCTCCGGCAAAGCCTCGCGCATGGCCGTCGCTCGGCGGTATGGACGAGCGTCGGCATTGGTTGCGGGCTGTCATTTCACATCGGCTATTGCATCCTCGGGCTTGGCCTTCTGCTGGCGGCTTCGCCGCTGGCGCTCACCGTCGTGAAATTTCTCGGCGCAGCCTATCTCGCGTGGATCGGCGGGCAGGCGTTGCGCTCGCGGGCGCGCCCGGAGGATCTCGATCTCGCCGCCGGCGCCCCGTCGGCGCCGACCGCGCGCGCGGCGTGGACCACCGGTTTCCTCGTCAATTTGCTCAACCCCAAGGCGGCATTGTTTTTCATCGCGCTTTTCTCAGTCGCGATCAGCCCCGCGACTCCGCGAGTGGTGCAAGTGGGCTACGGTCTGTGGATGGCGACGGCGACGGTGGCGTGGTTCAGCTTTGGGTCGTTCGTCTTTACGCAGGCTGAGGTGCGGAGGAATTTTCTTCGGCACGGCCGGTGGATCGACCGGGCACTCGGCGTGGTGTTCATCGCCTTTGCGGTCGGACTGGCCTTGGTGTCGCTGCGGTAGGCCGCGCCCCGGGGTCACTCGACCTGGCTCTCGGTGAAGTGGGGATTCTCGATCAGTCCGAGCACATTGCCGAAGGGGTCGGTGATGTTGACGACCTTGATGCCGCCGCCCACATCGGTGATTTCGCCGATGGGACCGACGCCGAGCGCGCGCAGTCGCGCAACCTCGGCGGCGATGTCGGCCACGCCCCACAGCGCCTGCTGTCCGTCCTTGGCTGGCACCTCGTCGGGCACCAGCCCGAGTTCAAACCCGCCGATGTTGAATCCGACATAGAACGGTTCGTCAAAATAGGGCGCGCGCTCAAAAACGCGGGCATACCAAGCTTTGCCTTGGGCAAGGTCGGGCGTGGGATATTTTGCGGTGCGAAGTCCGAGGATCATGGGAGAGTCTGGGGTTGAGGTTGCTCGCGGAAAAATTACAAAGCGGGCTCGGGCGGTGGCCATTTCGCGGCGGCGCCGACGTAGAGATCCTCGACTTTTTTGCGCGCCCAAGGCGTCTTGCGGAGAAACGTCAGGCTCGATTTGACGCTCGGGTCGAAGTTGAAGCAGCGGATGTCAATCGCCCGTCCCAGCTGTTCCCAGCCGTAATGCTCGACGAGCCGGGTCAGGACAGTCTCAAGCGTGACGCCATGCAGCGGGTCTGGGACTTTCATAGAGTAGCGGCCAAATCGAGCTTCGCCCGGATTTTGTCCGCGATGGGATCGAGCTGGGCCTTCGCAACGCGCGTGCCCGGCGGCGGCTCCGGCGGCTCGGCGGCGAAACGCGGGATGACGTGCAGGTGCACATGAAAGACCGTCTGGCCCGCGGCGGCCCCGCTGTTCAACTTCAGATTAAATCCTTCGGCCGGTAAATCTGTTTGCTTGATGGCGCGGACTATTTTCTGCGCGACATCCATCATGTGGTGCGCGGTGGCCGGCGGCAGGTCGAGAATACCCTCGGCGTGCTGCACGGGCACAACGAGCACGTGACCGACGTTGCGCGGGCCGATGCTCAGGAACGCCATGACGGACTCGTCGCGCCAGATCATGCTGGCCTCGAGCCGGCCGGCGGCGATCTCGCAGAACAGGCAGGGTTTGTCGGCGGCGCACAGGCCGAGGACTCCGAGCAGGAACAGGAGCAGGTATTTCATCGGTGGTGAACTGATCCTAAGCAAACACTGCGCCGCCAAGCAACTGTTCGCCGCGGTAGAGCGCCATGATCTGACCTGAAGCGAGCGCGCGTTGCGGTTGGTCAAACTTGACCGCCGCGGTGCCGTTGCCGGTTGGGATGAATTCGATGGTGACGCGCGGGTCGCGATAACGAACGCGACATTCAATGCGGCCGGGCTGGGTGATGGCGGTGCCGAGAAAACTCAGACTGTGCACGCGACACTCGTCCGCCCACAGACCGGGTGCCTCGGGGCCGTCGAAGGCCACGAGCAGTGCGTGGTCCTCCGCGCGTTTGCCGGTGACGACGTAGGCCTTGTCGTCGGTGTTTGACGGGATGCGGATGCCGCGTCGCTGACCGATGGTGTAGTAGTGCAGGCCGCGGTGTTCCCCAATCACCTTGCCGTCGGTGGCGCGGACGATGGGACCGGGGTGGTCAGGCACATAGGTTTTCAGAAAGTTCGCCATCTTTATCTCGCCGATAAAGCAGATGCCTTGACTGTCTTTTTTATGTGCCGTGGGCAGATGGGCGTCGGCGGCGAGCTGGCGCAGTTCGGGCTTCGCGAGGTGACCAATGGGAAAGCGCGCCTCGCGCAACTGCGCCTGCGAGAGCAGCGCGAGGAAGTAGGACTGGTCCTTGTTTTTGTCAGCGCCCTCAAGGAGGGCGTAGGGCGCGGAGTCTCTGGAGGAAGTGTCACGTATTATATGACACTTTCCGTCGGGAGCATCGTCCTCCACGCGCCGCGCATAGTGTCCCGTGGCGACGGCGGCGAAACCCTCGGAGCGCGCATACTGCGCGAACACGCCGAATTTCATCTCGCGGTTGCACATCACGTCGGGATTCGGGGTCAGGCCGCGCTGGTAGCCGTCGAGCAAATAGTCGACGACGAGCCGCCGGTAATCCTGCATCAGGTTCACGACGCGGAATTCGATGTGGAGCTGGTCCGCGACGGCTCGGGCGTCGTCAATGTCCTGCATCCACGGGCAATGACCGATGACGTTGTCCTCGTTGATCCAGTTCTTCATGTAAGCGCCCACGACCTCAAAGCCCTGTTGCTTGAGGAGGAGGGCGGCGACACTGCTGTCGACGCCGCCGGACATGGCGACGAGGAGGCGTTCCATCGGCACAAGGAGTTCGCTCCTGCGGGAAATTGTCAACCCGCCGCGCCGGCCGGCCCGTCACGACTTAGCCGCATTGCGGTGCTTTACAGCGCGGGCAACAAAGGTAGCGTGGACGCGAATGAAGCTATTGCTCGGTTGTGTTTTCATGGTGGGGCTGGTGACCGCCGGCTCGACCCAAACGAAACCTGTCCCGGCACCCGCCAAACCCGCGCGGCCCATCCCGGCGATCGAACGCGTCGTGATCATCGGCATCGACGGCCTGCGGCCCGATCAACTGCTGTTGGCGGATGCACCGGTGCTGCGCGGATTGCTGGCGAGGGGAGCTTACACGATGTGGATGCAGACCACTGCACTCGCGACGACACTGCCGTCGTTCACCAGCATGCTCACCGGTGTGAGTCCGCAGAAACACTCGATCTGCTGGAACAAGCTTTTGCCGCTCGTTGAACCGGAATGGTCGCGCCGGCCGACGCTCTTCGAGCTGGCCAAGCAGGCGGGCTACTCTACTGCGCTGGTCGCGGGCAAGGCGAAGTTCAGCCACCTGAACAAACCGGGCACAATCGACAGTTTCTTTGCTTCGTCGGAGGACGATTATCCGGATGAGAAGGTCGCGGTCGAAGCCATCCGCGTCATCAAGACCCTGAAGCCCGAGGTGCTCTTCGTGCATTTTCCGGGTGTGGATTCGGTTGGCCACGCGGTCGGCTGGGGGACGCCGGAACAGTTGGTGGCGATCAACCACGTAGATTCCCAGATCGGGCGCGTGCTCGCGGCCCTAGACGGGGAAGGTCTGCTCAAGGGGGCTCTCGTGATGATCTCTGCGGACCACGGCGGGGCCGGCAAGACACACGGCCCCGACGATCCACGCAGCCGGAACATTCCCTGGATTGCCGTCGGACCGGGCGTAAAGCACGGCTACGACCTCACGCAATCGCGCGATCTCGTGCCGCGGATTGAGGACATTTGTGCGACCGCGTGCCATGTGCTCGGGCTGCCGCAGCCGGATTATTTTGACGGGCATCCGGTGGCGCTCGCCTTTGAGCAACCCGCTGAGAAATAACAGAGTGCAGACCGAATATTCCGGAGCGCGCTCACATGCCGAAGAATGACCAACCCATCGCCCGCGCCTGGCTGACCTCCCCGTCGGCGGGCGTGATCGAGCTGGATGCGGACTGGGACGGCGTTGCGTTGCCGCCCCTTGCTCCGGGCGACGAGTCATGGACGTTTGCGACACTGAAGCGCGCGCCCCTGTCGCTCTATGCGGAGGAAGCCGCCTACTTCGTCAACGCGGCGGGCGAACTGTGCTTCATGCTCGATCCCGCCGCGCACAGTTGGATCGATTTTGCCGCCATGCCGGTTTATCTCGCCGGAAATTTCAATGGCTGGCAGGACGCAGTGGGCCAAGAGGTATGGCAGCTCCAACCGGGCGAGTTGAATGGCAAGGCCGTCTATCTCCTGCGCGTGTCGACGGTCCATTTTTTCGGCGAGGGGCTGCGGCGTTTC
>JANXWT010000039.1 GCA_025351035.1 Opitutia bacterium
TGCGGTGCCAGTGCACGCAGTCCTCGTCGAAGCCGTAGTAGGGCGTGAGGTCGAAGCCGCCGCCGAACCACCAGACCGTCTCGGCACCTTCGCCGGCGAGAAAGAAGCGGACGTTGGCGTGGCTCGTCGGCACGTAGGGATTGCGCGGATGGATGACGAGCGAGACGCCCATCGCGTGATAAGGTTTGTTGGCCAGCTCGGGCCGCGACGCCGTGGCCGACGCCGGCAACGACGCGCCGGTGACGTGCGAGAAACCGACTCCGGCCTTCTCGAACACCGCGCCATCGGCCATGATGCGCGAGCGGCCGCCGCCGCCGAGACGCGAGGCGCTCTCGCCGTCGCGTGACCAGCGGTCTTCGTTGAACTTCGCGCTGCCGTCCGCCTGCTCGAGGGCCTGGCAGATCGAGTCCTGCAAGGAGAGTAGGTAGCTGCTGACGGCGTTTAGGTCGGGTTGCATGTGGCGTCGAGGAAGTGAACTGAAACGAAGAGCAAAAGGAAAGCCACCCGGCGGCGCGCGGCAATCCATTAACCAAGGTTAGCAGGGTCATTATGCGGAGACTGCGCGGGATTTGCCAAACGCTGGGCTTTTGCGGCCGTGTGGCTGCGGGCTTGACGAGTTTGGGAAGGTTCAGGTTCGACAGTCTGAGCCCTGTGGCCTTTCCTGATTCTTTCACCGAATGAACGCTACCGTCCTTACGACCGTCGCCGCCACCGGGTTCACCGTGGCGTTTTTCCACGCTGCGATCCCGACGCATTGGCTGCCGTTCGTGCTCGTCGCGCGGGCTCGCGGGTGGAGTCACGCGAAGACCCTGCTCGTCGCGGCCTTCGCGGGTGTGGGGCACGTCTTGCTGACCGGGCTGCTGGGCCTGCTGATCGCGTGGTTTGGGTTCAAGCTCGACGAACGGGCGGGACACCTTTTCCCATTGCTCGCGGGTGGAATTTTGCTGCTGATCGGGCTCTTCTATTTCTGGCGGCAATGGCGCGGCGGCGTGCTCCATCACCATGTGCTCGGCGCGAGCCATCTCCCGACCAAACAATGCGGCC
This sequence comes from Opitutia bacterium, assembly GCA_025351035.1. GTDB lineage: Bacteria > Verrucomicrobiota > Verrucomicrobiia > Opitutales > Opitutaceae > JACQFT01. The sequence continues at coordinate 1,045 of JANXWT010000039.1, forward strand.
ACGAGGGCGACCACAGCCACTGGGACGACGAGTTGAAGGACAGCCAGCTCGTCAAAGCCAAGACCGGCGACACGACCGCGATCAGCGGACTCTTCGTGATGCTCACGCTGTCGCCGTGCGAGGGGTTTCTGCCAGTTTACTTGTCGGGTGTGCAGTTTGGCTGGACGGGATTTATTGTGCTCAGCGTCATCCTCGCAGTGGGCACTCTGGCGGGCATGCTGCTCTTCACGTGGTTGACGCTTGTTGGGCTGAAGAGTTTCCGGGTGCAGCGCTTCGAGCGCTACGAGGCCGGGATGCTCGGAACGATTTTCACCGTGCTCGGCGTGCTGGTGATCGTGTTCGAGCGGACGTAACGAACGGCGTTACGTTAGATTTATTGAAAGGTCACTCGCGGCAGAACGGCCCGTGCAGCCAAAGGCGTTTTCTTCCAGTTATTACTGCGTCCCTTTCAAGTTTAGGTTGAAAAACTCGATGATGCGTTGCTGTTGGCGGAGTTTCACGACCGGATCGGCGATCATGTGGGTGCCGAGCATCGGCAGGAGTTCATAGGGCTTGCCCGCCATGAAGAGTGCGTCGGCGAGCTGCATCGTGTGCTGGAAGTAGACGTTGTCGTCGGTGATGCCGTGGATGAGCATCAGCGGACGGCGGAGTTCGCTCGCATAGGTCGTGACGTTGCTGACCTTGTAAGCCTCGGGATTTGTCTGCGGTGTGCCGAGGTAGCGTTCGGTGTAGTGCGTGTCGTAGTTCTCCCAAGTAGTAACCGGCGCACCGGCGACGCCGGCCCGGAATACATCGGGGCGGCGGATCGCGGCCATCGCGCTGAAGTAGCCACCGAAAGACCAACCGGTGACACCGACGCGGGAGAGGTCCAGCTCGGGATACTGACCGGCGAGTGCAAGCAAGCCGGCGATCTGGTCATTGAGCGCGATGTCGATGAAGTTGCCTTTGATGACGCGTTCCCAATCGCGACCCTTCCACGGCGTGCCGCGGCCGTCGACGCGAACGACGATATAGCCTTGGTCGGCCATCCACTGGTCAGGGAGATAGCTGCGGATAACGGCGTTGACGGTCTTGGAGGTCGGGCCGGCGTAAACCTGCATGATCACCGGATATTTTTTGCCCGTCTGGAAATCGTGCGGGCGCGTGATGGCAGCGTCGAAGAGCGGGAGGCTCTTCGCTTCGGTGAGTTCAGTGGTGGGCAAGCGTAGCGGCGTTTCAGCAGTGACCTTGAGTTGCGCCAGCCTCTGGCCGGTGGTCGTCATGACCTCGACTCCGTATCGACCGTTGAACTGGTCAAAGGTGTGCACCATGCGGCCGGCGTGCTTGGCGAGGACGGCGTGGTGATGGCCGCGCTCGGATGCGATGGCTTGACCGCCGCCGCCTTCGAGCGGGAAGCGCCAGAGCTGGACCTCGCGCGAGTCGTGACTGCCGCGGACGATCACGGACTTTGTCGCCTCGTCGAGGCCCACGAGTCCGCGATAGGCAAACGACACGGGCGTGATCTCGCGGATGAAGTGGCCGCTGGCGTCGCGCAGTTCGACTTGGAAACTGCCGCGCGATTCGGTCGTCCAGAGAAAGAACTTTCCGTCGGTCGTCCAAAGCGGCGTGTCGACTTCGTAGTCGAGGTTGATCCACGCAGCGTCGGTTTCACGGAGCAGTTCGCGCGTTGCGCCTGTGGCGGGATCGACGGCAAGCAGCATTTGCTCGGTCTGTTCGCGGTTCTGGACGAGGATTGTAAGCGGAGCGGCAGGATTGTCCCACGAAACGCGGGCGACGTAGGGAAATTTGGCGACGTTCCACGACACCCAAGTTGTTGCGCCACCGCTCCGGGAAACCAACCCGAGGTGAACGATCGCGTTGGGTGAGCCGGCTTTGGGGTAGGCGAACTTGGCGGGCACTTCTTCGGGGTGCAGAGAGTTGGCGACGTAGCGGTTCTCGACGCCGGTCTCGTCGGTTTCCTGATACAGAAACGAAGTTGAGTCGGGCGACCACCAGTAGCCGTGGTCCCGTTTCATTTCTTCCTGGGCGACGAACTCAGAGGTGCCGTGCGAGATCAGTTCTGTGGCGCCGCGGGTCACCGGTGTTACGGCGAACGACGCGAGGGCGATGAGATGCAGTTCGCGATCTTTGACCGCGGCGACGAATTTGCCGTCGGGTGAAAAATGCGGATCAATCCAGTTTTGGCCAGGCAACTCGGTGAACTTCAGGTCGCTCCGGTTGACGAGATAGAGTTTGCCCGAGAGGGAGACGAGCAGGCGGGCGCCGTCTTGGGAAAGCTCGAAGGCGGTGAAACCTTTCATGCTCTGCCGCTGACGCTCGCGCCGCGCTTTTTCTTCGGCGCTGATCTGTTCGCCGCCGCCGCCCAGCAATTGTTCCGGCGAGAGGAGTTCGCGCTCCGTGCCGTCGGCGACGGTGAATTCATAAAGACGGAGAACGGGACTGCGCGGACTGGCGCGAAGAAAGAAAACGGTGGCGCCGTCGGGGGAGAACTTGGGCGAGACCGGTCGGCCGAGCGTAAAGTTGCGCGTCTCCGCCATATCGCGGAAGAATTTCAGATTGGCGTCCTCGGCGACGGGATCGGCGGCCAGTGCGCGAGCGGCGATAATTACAGCAAGGAAGGGACGGAGGCGGTGTCTCATGAGAGTGGGGAGGGGCGACGGTTACTCGCGAGTTTTGGAATCTATCACGAGCGTCACCGGGCCGTCGTTCACCAAGGCGACGCTCATGTAAGCGCCGAATTCGCCGGTCTGCACAGGGCGGCCGAGGGCGGCGGAAAGCTGCGCCGTGAATTGCTCATAGAGCGAGCGCGCATGCTCGGGACGAGCAGCGGCGTTGAAGGACGGTCGCGCGCCCTTCTGCGTGCTGGCATGCAGCGTGAATTGGCTGATGAGCAAAATGCCTCCGGCGATGTCCACGACGGAGAGATTCATGTGCCCCTCGGCGTCGGCGAAGATGCGGAGCCTGGTGATTTTCTGAGCGAGCCACTCGCCGTCGTCGGCGCTGTCGGCCGTCTCGATGCCGACGAGAATCAGGAGACCCCGCTCAATCTGTCCGGCGACGCGCCCGTCAATGGTTACGCTGGCGGAGGAGACACGTTGGATGACGGTGCGCACGTTTACTCGAAGCTCCAACATCCAATGAATTTTTTAGCGGCCAAATTCCGGAAAATATTTCGCCACGCAAACGGGCTCCTTGAGCTTTTCTGGAGCTTGGATGTTGGCGGTTGGAGGTTTCCGCTCAAGTGAGCGGGATGTGGGGTTCGACTTCGGCGTCGTAATTCACGCCGGCCACACCAAAGCCGAAGAGTTTCAGAAACTCGGCGCGGTAGCCGACAATGTCGGTGAGCTCGGCGAGATTCTCGGTCGTGACATGCGGCCAGATCTCGGCGACGGCCTGCTGGATGTCGAGGCGCATCTCCCAGTCGTCAACGCGGACGCGGCCGTCGGCGTCGAGATTGAGTTGGTTGCCGTTGTAGAGCTGCGTGGCGAAAAGGCGCTGCATCTGTTCGCCGCAACCTTCGTGCAGGCCTTTGGCCTTCATGATTTTGTAAAGGATCGAAATGTAGAGCGGCACGACAGGGATCGCCGAGCTGGCTTGGGTGACGAGTGCCTTGTTCACGGAAATAAATGCGCGGCCGCCGCCGTGGGCCTTGAGCTGCGCGTCGATGGCGCGGGCGGCGCGCTCGAGGTCGATCTTGGCGCGGCCGATGGTGCCGTCGCGATAGATGGGCCAGGTGTGCGAGGGCCCGACGTAGGTGTAGGCTATCGCGGTCGCGCCGGGCGCGAGCAGCTTGGCGGCGTGAAGCGCCTGCATCCACATTTCCCAATCCTCGCCGCCCATGACCGCGACGGTGTCGGCGGCTTCGAGTTCGTTGGCCGGTTCGATGGTGACGGAGCTGACAATGCCCTTGTCGGTGTCGACCGTCTTGTTCGTGTAGGAGGCACCCATCGGCTTGAGCGCGGACTTGTGGACGACGCCGGTCCGAGGGTGAGTGCGGCGCGGCGAAGCGAGGGAATAGACGACGAGATCAACCGGACCCATGTCGCGTGCCAGCATGGCGAGAGCCTGTTGCTTGATATCGTCGGAGAAAGCGTCGCCGTTGAGGTTGCCGACGTAGAGGCCGGCGGCGCGGGCGGCGTTGGTGAAGGCGATCGTGTTATACCAGCCGGGTGTGGCGGGCCGGTCTTCCTCGGAGGGGCGTTCGAAGAATACGCCGAGCGTAGCGGCCTGAGAGCCGAAGGCGGCGGCGATGCGCGAGCCGAGGCCGTAGCCGGTGGACGCCCCGATGATGAGCGCGTGCTTGGGGCCGCCTTGGATGGGCCCCTTGGCCTTGACGTGGTCGATCTGTTTTTGGACATGGGCTGCGCAACCGGTGGGATGAGCGGTGACGCAGACAAAACCCCGGACCTTCGGTTTGATGATCATAGCGGGGGCGAGTCTTTCGGCCCGGTTGCCGGTGACAAGTGTCAAGTGGTGTCGGGAAAGTTTCTGCTCGCCAACGCGCGGCGAATGATTCGAGCGGTGTGATTGAGGCGCCGCAAGACGGCGCCCCTACTTCCCGAGTAGCACCACAGGACCCTTAGCCTGCGCGACACCGCCCTTGCACTCGACGCTGACCGTGAAAGCGACGATAGCCTTGATTGGCCGGTCGGCTTTAAAGGCGACCGCTGCCCGGCCGTCGGCGCCGACTTTGAACACGCCACCGTTGACGGGATGCTCGTAGGCGGAATCGACGATCCAAAGCTGGTAGTCCTGCTCTTCTGCGAGCGCCGGGAGCTTGGCGACCGTGAGCAAGCCGCACTGGAGTTCGGGGTTCCAGATGGCGATGGCCGGCGTCTCGGGAGAATTTCCGAGGAGCGAGGCGAGTGCGGTGACCTTCAGGCGCGTGAGGTCTTCCCGGAGCCGTAGCTGGCTGCCGAGCTCGTTGATCATGGTCTCGGCGAGCAGCGTGCGTTCGGCGAGCTGGCTTTGGGACATTTTGTAGGCGGTCTCAGCGAGATTGCGCTCGATGCGGAGCGCAGCGGTTTCCGCGCGCAGACTAAAAATCTGAACACCGGACCATAGGGCGGCGAACATCGCGCCGGCAGCGACGGCCCATGGGGCCAGTCGGACTAAAGGCGATGGGAGGTTGTTCATCACAGGATAACCAAGCCGAGCACACCAAGGGCAAGCAGTGTGGCGAGGATGCCGAGGATAAAACGCTCTTGCTTGGTGACGGAGAGAGGCATGGTCAGAGGCCGTGGGTTTGGAGGCCGGTGAAGATCTGTTGCAGGAGCGGCTCGTTGGCAAACTTGTCCCAGCTTTCATTGCTGGAAACCCGGATGAACATCTGCGCTCCCTCCTGACGAAATCCATAACGCAGGGCGATCTTGACCAGCGCCGGCACGGAGTAGGGATCGC
>JANXWT010000358.1 GCA_025351035.1 Opitutia bacterium
CTCACGGCGGATGCGCTCCTGGACGACCTCCATGTGCAACAAGCCGAGAAATCCGCAGCGGAAGCCAAAGCCGAGCGCCACGGAAGTCTCGGCCGAATAGATCAAAGCCGAATCGTTCAGCCGCAATTTTCCGAGGGCCACCTTGAGCTTTTCGTAGTCGTTCGATTCGAGCGGATAGAGTCCACAATAGACCATCGGCCGAACTTCCTTGTAGCCGGGAAGTGCCTCGCCCGCCGGTTTGTTGGCGTGCGTGACGGTGTCGCCAACCTTGATGTCGTCGACGCTCTTGATGTTGCTGACAATGTAGCCGACGTCTCCCGGTCCGAGCTCTTTGCACTTGATCATGCCCGGGTGGAACATGCCGACTTCCTTGATCTCGGATTTCTGCCCCGAGCTCATGAGCATCATCATCTCGCCGGCCTTGAACGTGCCGGAGAAAACCCGCACGTGTGAAATGACGCCTCGATACGAATCGTATTTTGAGTCGAACACCAGCATGCGCGTTGCCGGATAATCCGTCCAGCGTGGCGGCGGCACGCGCGAAACGACGGCTTCGAGGATGTCGAGAATGCCGATGCCAGCTTTGCCGCTGGCGAGAATCGCCTCCTCGGCCGGGATCGTCAGGATGTCCTCCAACTGCCGCATGCACAGCTCGAGATTGGCGCTCGGCAGATCGATCTTGTTGATGACCGGAATGACCTTGAGACCCTGCGCGAAGGCCAGGTGCGCGTTCGCTACGGTCTGTGCCTCGACGCCCTGCGCTGCGTCGATAAGCAACAGCGCGCCCTCGCAAGCCGCGAGAGACCGGGAAACCTCGTAAGAAAAATCCACATGGCCCGGCGTGTCCATCAGGTTCAGTTTGTAGATTTTTCCGTCCTGCGCGGGGTAGTTCATCGTCACTGGGTGCATCTTGATCGTGATGCCACGCTCCTTCTCGAGATCCATCGAGTCGAGGTGCTGGGCGGTCATCACGCGTTTCGAGATCGTGCTCGTGTATTCGAGCAGGCGGTCCGAGAGTGTCGTCTTGCCGTGGTCGACGTGGGCGATGATGCAGAAATTGCGAGTGAGGAGGGTGTGCTTCACTTAGGCGGGGAGTTCGTTGAATTCGGCAATGTTTTTCACGCTCCACGCCTTGTCAGTGCGGCGGGCCAGACCGGCGAGCACCGCGCCCTGGCCGCATTCCCAGAATTCACTGGCACCTGCCGCCACGCAACTCCGCATGCAGTCCTCCCAAAGGACGGACGACACGACCTGCTTGATGAGCGCCTCGCGAATCTCGTCCGGTTCAACCACTCCCCGGCCGGTCGTGTTGCTGAAAACGGTGAATTGCGGGCGGGCGAAGGCGACGCTGGCCAGAAATTTAGCGAACCCAGCGCGCGCAGGCTCCATTAACCTGCTGTGATACGCGCCCGCGACGTTCAGCGGCATGATGCGCTTAACACCGCGATCCTTCGCTGCCGCGACGAGCGCGGCGATCCTGGTCTTGTCGCCCGACACGATAATCTGTCCCGGGGCGTTGAAATTGGCGGCCTCCACGTCGAACTCCCGGCAAAGCTCCGTCACGGCAGTCCGCTCCTCGCCGATGATGGCGGCCATACTTCCCACGGTCTGCTCGCACGCGAGCTGCATGAGCCGACCGCGCTCGGCGACGACCCGCAGGCCGGTCGCGAAATCGAACACGCCCGCCGCAGTCAGTGCTGTGACTTCCCCGAGGCTCAGCCCCAAGGCAAAGTTCACCTCCGGTAATTTGCCAGCCTCGCGCAAGGCCGCTACGACCGCCAGTCCATGCATGAACAGCGCCGGCTGGCAGACCTTGGTCTGCGTCAATTCGGACTCCGGACCTGCAAAGCTGATTTTTCCCAAGTCCCACCCAAGGATGTCATTGGCCTCGTCGTAAAGCGCGCGTGCTGCGGCCGACCCATCGTAAAGCGATTTGCCCATGCCCACCTTTTGAGCGCCCTGACCTGCGAAAAGAAGTGCCAATGCCATGGTTAAAGGTGCGGTTAAACCGCCCCCGAGGGTAAAAACCAACCTAAAAGTTACTTCTTTATCGGGAAGAACCGCATGTCGTCGAATGGCGACGGCGGCGGCTTGCGGTCAACGCTCCTAGCTGGCTGCGGGAATTCAACCGGAGCAGTGCTCGCTCTGCTCTCCGACGGGCGCGCTGCCGGCATCGCAAAATTCGCGGCGGGTGCAGGCGACGGTGAGTCACGAACTTCGGTTTGTAGATTCAGCGTCTGCAAATAGGGGTTGGGTGCTGCCCCGCCATTCTTTGTGGATTCAGAGGCTCGCCCGCCTGACGGGTCCGTGATCGAAAGCCCCGTCGACACTGAAACTTCCGTCCACAGCGGCACCCCTCCTGCCACCGATTGATCGCCACCGGACCGGCTGGCCGGTCGCTTAAGAAATTCGTCGAAAAATTTTCCACGCACCGGCGAACCCGCAAGCCATCCTTGTAGAAACGGCGCGAGTGGATCGTTCTGTGCAAGTGGGTCCTTTTTCTTGCCGTCTTCGCGGGAGCTTTTCGCCTCGGTGTCCTTTTGCTGCTGTTCGCTGTAGAGTTTCAAAAAATAGTCCGCATCGTCGGGATTAGCCTTTTCCCCCTCTGGTTCTTTTTTCTCACGGTCCGTCTGTCCCTGTCCTTTTGTCTTTAACTTGGCCTCGTCGTCGAGCCGGCCCATGCCGTCGAGCAACCAGTTCTTCTGGGCGTCGTGTTTTTTCTTTAATTCCGACTGCGACGTCTTCGGCTGGGGCAATTCCAGAGGTTGCGCGCTGGGAATATTCGACTGAAACTGCGGCAGTCCCTCTTTTAGACCACCGTTCAGCCCACTGGCCTTCGTCGCCGCTTCGTTTTTCCGCAATGTTGTCAGCTCCTGTTTGGAATTCTCGAGCGGGGCCGGCGGGTCGTCCGCGCGGGCCACGACGGCCAGCGCCAGCAAAAGCCCGGTCATGGTGGAGTGTCGCAACATCAGCTTTTAAAGAAAATCCCCTTCAGATTCATCTCAAGTGCCGGTGGATTCGGGGAGAAACGCAAGCCGTCGGCCTTGCT
>JANXWT010000053.1 GCA_025351035.1 Opitutia bacterium
GACCTGGACGCCGACCGCATGGGCATCCGGTTGTCCGGTCCGGCGCTCGGCACCGCGCACCCTCGCGAGATGATCTCCGACGCCGTGAACACTGGTGTCGTGCAGGTGCCACCGTCCGGCCAGCCCATTGTGCTGCTCACGAGCCGGCAGACGGTCGGCGGCTATCCGCGCATCGCGGCAGTAGCGGCGGTCGATGCTTCGCGCCTCGCGCAACTGCAGCCGGGCGACCAACTGCGCTTCGAGGAGATTTCAGTGGCGGCTGCGCATGAACTTTACATTGGCCGTGAGCGCGACCTGAATCGCGTTCGCGCCGGACTTGCCCGTCTGACCGGCTGAATACCCCGACATGTTGCACATCGATCTGAACTGCGACCTTGGTGAAGGCGCCGGCCGCGACGCCGAGCTGATGCCGTTGATCACGTCCGCCAACATCGCCTGCGGGGGCCATGCGGGCGACGAAGAGACGATGCGCGCGATCTGCCTGCTGGCGTGGCAGCACGGCGTGGCGATCGGCGCGCATCCGGGCTTCGCGGACCGGGAGAATTTCGGCCGCCGCGAAATGCCAGTCACGCCGAAGCAGGTGGTGGATTTGGTTTTTCACCAGACGAGGATCCTGCAGGAGATCGCGCTCGGCTGCGGCGGCCGCGTGATGCACGTGAAGCCGCACGGCGCGCTCTACAACATGGCGGCGCGTGATCCCGCGCTGGCCCGGGCGGTGGCCGAGGGCGCGCGCGAGGCGGACCCGCGACTCGTGCTCTTTGGGTTGGCGGGCAGTCATCTGCTGACGGCCGGGCGCGAATGCGGCCTCAGGGTGGCGAGCGAAGTGTTTGCGGATCGCACCTACCAAGCCGACGGTTCACTGACGCTGCGCACGCGGTCCAATGCGCTGATCGCGGACGCCGCGCTCGCGGCCGCGCAGACGCTGCACATCGTGCGCGACGGTCAGGTGCGCGCGCTGGGCGGCATGAGCGTCGCGCTCCACGCCGACACGGTGTGCCTCCACGGCGACGGGCCGCACGCGGTGGAGTTTGCCGCGAAACTGACCCATGAACTCGCGGCCGCAGGCATCGGGTTGAAACCGTTCACGGCGTAACTGCTCCCGCCGCGCATGATCAAACTCATCGGCATCCTTGTCGTCGCGGTCGGGTTCGCTCTGCGGTTCAACACGCTGCTGGTCGTGATGGCAGCGGGCATCATCACCGGGATGGTCGCGGGCATGTCGTTCAACGAGATCATGGAACTGTTCGGAAAATATTTCGTCGAGAACCGCTACGTGACGCTCACGGTGTTGCTGATCGTGCCCGTGGTCGGTTTGCTCGAGCGACACGGGTTGCGCGAGCGCGCGGAGGCCTTGATTTCGAAGGCCAAGGCCGCGACAGCGGGACGGGTGTTGCTCATCTACACGGCGATCCGGCAAATCTCGATAGCGTTTGGGGTGAACATCGGCGGCCACCCGCAGATGGTGCGCCCGCTGGTCGCGCCGATGGCGGAAGCGGCCGCTCGGCAACAATTCAAGCGCGCGGTGTTGCCGGCTGCAGCATCGTCCGGCGAATTGCCGGATAAACTGGCGGAGGAAGTGCGCGCCAACGCGGCGGCGGCGGAAAACGTCGGCAATTTTTTCGGTGAGGACACAGTCTTCGCAGTCGGTGCGGTGCTGTTGATCCAAGGGGTGCTGAAAGGCCAAGGGCAGGACGTCGGACTTTGGGCACTATCGTTGTGGGGAATTCCGACCGCGCTGGCGGCGTTTTGTGTAATGGTGTGGCGGACGCAGCGGCTGGACCGCCGGATTCGCGAGCAGGCGCACCTGGCAAAAACGGAGGAGCCGCAGTGAAGCTGATCAGCCTCGATGTCTTTTACGTGGTGGCGGGCCTATTTCTGCTGCTCGTGGCGGCCCGCATTGCGCTGGATGCGCAGCACCCGAAGCGTTGGGGCTCTGCGGTGTTTTGGGGCTTACTCGCGATTGTGTTTTTCGCCGGCAAGCAACTGCCGGCGCTGGTCGCCGGATATATGGTGCTGGCAATGGTGGTGCTCGCGGCAACGAAACAGGTTGCAGGCGTGCCCGGTGCCGGTGGGGCGGCGGGTGATCGGGCGAAGTCGGCCGAACGTTTGCGCAACTGGCTTTTTGCCCCAGCGCTGCTGATCCCTGCAATGGCCGTAGTGGGCACGCTGTTGTTGAGTCGGGTGCATTGGGGCGATTGGTGGCTGATGGATTCGGCGAACGTCACCGTAAGTGCGGTGTGTCTCGGTGCGTTGGTCGCGGCAGCTGTCGGATTGAAGATCACGCGTGCGGCACCGGTGACGGCGGTGAATGAGGGGAGCCGGCTGCTGCAGGCCATCGGCTGGGCGCTGATTCTGCCGCAGATGCTCGCGGCGCTCGGGGCTATTTTCTCAAAGGCCGGTGTGGGGCCGGTGATCGCCGAACTGGCCGCACACGCGTTGCCGACGCAGATCCCGTTCGTGGCGGTGGCGGCGTATTGCCTCGGCATGGCGATCTTCACGATGTGCATGGGCAACGCGTTCGCGGCGTTTCCGGTGATCACACTCGGCATTGGATTGCCCTTCGTCGTGCAACTGCACCACGGCAATCCGGCGATTATGGCCGCGATTGGCATGTTGTCGGGCTATTGCGGCACGCTGATGACGCCGATGGCGGCGAACTTCAACATCGTGCCCGCGATGCTGCTCGACCTGAAAGACAAGAACGCCGTCGTGAAAGCGCAGGTGCCCATCGGCCTGACGCTGCTTGCCGCAAACATCCTGATCATGTATCTCTGCGTCTACCGTTTTTAGTTTTTCATGAAACCCATCCTCCTGACCGGCTTTGAACCCTTCGGTGGCGAATCCATCAACCCGTCGGAGGAGATCGCACGAGCTCTGAATGGGCGGACCGTGGCCGGACACGCGGTGGTGGGCGCGCTGCTGCCGTGCGTCTACGGCACGGCGATCAAGGAGCTGAAGCACCTGATGAAACTCCACGAGCCGATGCTCGTCGTGTGCCTCGGCCAAGCCGGCGGGCGCGCGGAGATTACGCCCGAGCGTGTGGCGATCAACGTCGACGACGCGCGCATCCCCGACAACGCCGGCCAGCAGCCGATCGACAAGCCCATCGTGAAGGACGGACCTACGGCGTATTGGTCGACGCTGCCGATCAAAGCCATTGTGCAGGAACTGCGGAAGCAGCACATTGCCGCGGCGGTCTCGCAGACGGCGGGCACGTTCGTGTGCAATCATGTTTTCTACGGCCTGATGCACGCGCTGCGCGATCAAGAAGCCGTGCGCGGCGGCTTCATCCATGTGCCGTATCTGCCGGAGCAAACCGATCGACTTGACTCCGGTCTCGTGGGCCAACCGAGCCTGTCGCTTGCGAAGATGATCGCCGGCCTCGAACTCGCGCTCGATACCGCCGTGAAATATCGCCGCGACGTGCGCAAGGCCGGCGGCGCGACGCATTGAGTTTCCGGACCTGCGGCTGGAGCGAACTCGCTCGGCGGGCTCTGCTCAGTTCGCGAAGCGGAAGAGCGCGACGTCGCCGTCCTTGAAGACGTATTCCTTGCCTTCGAGGCGGTATTTGCCGGCCTCGCGGGCGGCGGCGACGCTGCCGAGGCGCACGAGTTCGTCGTAAGAAACGATCTCGGCCTTGATGAAGCCTTTTTCGAAATCGGTGTGGATGACGCCGGCGGCCTGCGGGGCCTTCCAGCCTTTCTTGATCGTCCAAGCGCGCACTTCCTTTTCGCCGGCCGTGAAATAGGTC
>JANXWT010000060.1 GCA_025351035.1 Opitutia bacterium
GCCCCGCTCCTCGGAGCGGGGCGCGGATTGAAACATCTTGCTGCTCACGGCCAACGCGGAGCGGGGCGCGGATTGAAACATAGTTGGCCGGAGATGCCGCGCAGGCATTCCTCAGCGGTTGTCCCCCCCGTAGCGATTTCAGGAAGCGTGAAGGACGACCCCACCTTACTCACTTCATCGTCATCAAGGCGGCAAACGTCTCGATGCCTTCCCAGAGGAACTGCACTTTCACGTTTTCGTTTTCGGCATGCTGGTTGTTGTCGTAATTCACCGAGGGCACCGTGATCACGCGCGTGCCGAGCACCTGCTCGATGATGATCAGCGGCAGGCTGCCGCCGACGGTCGGCAGTTTGATCACCGGCTCGGCCGACGTCGATTGCACCGCATCGACCACGGCTTGGGCGAGCGGCAGATTCATCGACGTGCGCTGGGCGTTGTAGCCCTCGCCCACTTCAACCTTGATCAGCTTCGCGAACTGCGCGCGTTCCTCGTCCGTCGGCTCGTGGTCCATGACGTGCCAGCCCTGCTCCTGCATATGCGCGACGACGCGTCCCGCCTGGCGCTGCCAGTCGTTGCCGAGCACCATGCGCAGGTCGAGCGTCGCTTTCGCCGTCGTCGGGATGATGTTGGCCGCGAGCTTGCCGGTGTTGGCGCTGCCGAGGCCATTGATGTTGAGCGTCGGCAACTCAAAGCCCTCGAGCAGCGAACGCCCGGGGACTTCGGGTTGCTTCAGACCGAGTTCCTTCAGCAACTGCGCGTCAGTGAACGACGCCTCCTTGATCGCGAGCTTCTCCGTCTCGGAGAAAAGCACGTAGTCGTCGTAGAAATTTTTCACGAGCACGTTGCCGTTGTCGTCCTTCATGCTCGCGAGCAGCGACACGAGGTGCAGCGCCGGATTCGGCGCAAAATTGCCGTAGTTGCCGCTGTGAAGCGGGCGCTTCGCCGCGTAGACGGTCAGGTCCATGTTCACATCGCCGCGCACGCCGAACGCCACGACCTTGCGGCCCGACACATGGCGCGGCCCGTCGCAGATGATCCACAGATCGCCCGCCGCCTTCGCTTTGTGCACCGCGAGGATGGCGCCGAGATTGGTCGAACCGATCTCTTCCTCGCCCTCGAAGAAAAACTTCACGTTCACCGTCGGCACGCCGCCGGTCTTCACGAGCGCATCGTAGGCGTTGATGATCATCATGACCCCGGCCTTGTCGTCGGCCGCGCCGCGGCCGGAGAGCCGCCATTGCGGATTCACCGGTTGCCCCAACCGCCAGTCGGCGACGATTTTGCCACCGTGCTCCACGGTGTCGGTGAGAAACACCGGCGTGAAGGGCTCCAGCCCCTCGGCCCATTGCTTCGGGTTCACGGGCTGGCCGTCATAATGCGCGTAGAAAACCACCGTGCGCGTCGCGCCCGGCACCCGCACTTCGCCGAACACCACCGGATTCGCGCCGGGCTTGGCAATCGTGAGCAACTCCGCCGCGACGCCGCGCTTCCTGAGCATGCCGACGATGAACTCGGCATTGCGGCGCACGTTCTCATGATCCGCCGAAACATTCGGGATCGCGACGAACTCCCGGTATTCCCCCATGAGTTCCTTTTCGTGTGCCACGCGGTGCGCCCGGACTTTCTCCTGCAACGTTTGGGCACCGAGGACGAGAGGCAGTGACACGATAAGCAGGACGGCACGGACGAAGCGGCGGGGGTGCATAATAATTCGGCAACACGCTTGGCGGCGGTCCCACTTTAGGCAACTCTTCATCCCTTGCCTCCCCTGCTCGTGAGCTCCACCGCCATTCTCCGACCCCGTCCCTTGGCCGAAAACGACCGCCTCGCCTACGCGGGCGAACGCATCGTCGCCGCCTTCGGCATCACGGCGCACATCGCCGCGCAAATGCTCCCCGCGCGCAATCCCCACGGCCAGCCCAATGCGAACGTGCTCCGCGAAGTCGTGAGCGCCCCGGATTTCCGCCGCCTCGTGCGCGGCTGGCAGATCGATTTTCCACCGGGCATGGGCGAGGACGAAGCGGCGCTCTATCAGCACCCATTCCATCACCTCGCGCGCACGGTGCGCCTCAAGCACGAGCGCTGGTGGGCCAACCCCTACGCGCATCACGATCTCCGCGTCGCGCTCGCGCGGCACGACCGCTACCTCGCCACTCCCCTCGGCGGCAGCCAGCCGGAATTTGTCTGGCTCGACTCCCAGCTGCTGCCCGACAGTTCGCTGCTCGTCGTCGCCCGCGACGATGATTTCACGCACGGCGTGCTCCAATCGCGCGCGTTCACGCTCTGGTGGTCCAAGGTCCACTCGCGCCGCACGCCGACCGTCGTTGTCGAATCCTTTCCGTTTCCCTGGCCGCCACGCACCGAGTTGAATGCGCTGACCAGCGCGCAGGAAGAACAACGCCATGCGGTCACCCTCGCCGCCCGCGGCGACGATCCCGCCAAGCTCGAAGCGGCCATCTCCGCCGTTTACGGCTGGCCCGCCGACTTGCCCGACGCCGAAGTGCTCTCACGGCTGATCGCTCTGGGCGAGCAGCGGGCGTGAGTGGAGGGTCCGCGTCCCCGCGGGCCGCTGGTTTTGTAGGGCCGGCCCTTGCGGACGTGCCGCTACGCGACGAACAACGGCGCGGCGACAAGCGCCGGCCCTACGTTCCAAAGGGCACCACGCTCACGGTTTCTCACCGGCGAATTTCCACGAGGTTTTGAAATCCTTCGGCAGCAGCGTGCCCTTCAGACTCGCCCGCACCATCTCGATCGGCATCGAGCCGGCGTGCATGATGTGATCGTGAAACTCGCGGTCCTTCATCTTGCCATCCGTGACGAGTTCGCGGTGCGCCTCGCGAATCTGGATCGCCCCCATCATGTAGCCGACCTGGTAGAGCGGCGAGTAGTCGCCGTTGAACGAGCGCCGCACTTCGCCGGTCGCCGTGTGCACGTCGTGCCCGACGCGCGCCACGAGAAAGTCGATGCACTGCTGCGGCGTCCATTTGCCGGTGTGGAAATTCAGCGAGAAGATGATGCGCGCGCAGCGATGCGTGCGCCAGAAGAGCATGCCCGCGCGGTTCTCCGGCGTCTGCGGAAAGCCCTTGTCCCAGAGCTGCATTTCCCACCACAGCGCCCACCCCTCGGTCCAGAACGGCGTGTCAAACAGCTGGCGGTGCTGGTTGTAGCGCGCCGTCATGTAGAATTGCAGATGGTGGCCGGGGATCAGCTCGTGGAACACCGTTGCCCGGGAGAAATGAACATTGTTCGCGCGCAGGCTGTTCAGCTTTTCCTCGTTGTCCATGCCGTCGGTCGGAAACGACACGATGATCTGGTCGCCGCCGAGGAAGAACGGATTCGTTTTCTGCTCCTTCGGCGTCATCATGCGCATCGGCCAGTCGTCGATGGCGAGCGGCGGCACGGTGACGAGGTTGCGCTTCGTGATGAAATCCACCGCTTCGTAGGCAAGCTTGGCGACGAGCGCCGGTTGCTCGCCGGGCGGCACATAGTCCTGCTTGGTGCGCTCGAGCGCGGCTTTCCAGTCGTCGCCGAGGCCCATGTCATGCGCGACTTTTCTCCACTCGGTCTCGCACCAG
>JANXWT010000115.1 GCA_025351035.1 Opitutia bacterium
CTCAGGTGACGTCCGGCAGGGAGCTTGCATTCCCGCGATCCTGTGGCACCGTGCCCCTCCTCGTTCTTTGATCAGCGCGGCCGCACGGGCGGCCTCTGGTCCTCACCAATTTTTGGGGGTGTTCCGGATTCGACCCTAGGTTGGAGCGCGCAGCTGCCTGTCGAGAGTGAAGGTCTCTCGTAAATCCACCCTCAAAACAAACAAACGGCACATTCGAAGAAATGCCCCTGGCTGCTTAACGTAGCCACGTTCCTACCATGACACCTGCTAGTGGCTAGGAACGTCGACAGCAGGAATAGCGGTGACGGCCGTCGTGACGTCACTGTGGTATCTTCAACCACGGCTGGCCAAGGGATGCGCGTGCGGCTTAGTGCTCCCAAGGCGAGATTGAACAAGACGCTATACCGGTAGATGCGGCGCGTGAAGGCCTGGGACACAGGGGTTCAACTCCCCTCACCTCCACCATTTTGATACCCGTCCGAACCCAGCCGCTGCGCACCCGCGCGTGGCCCGTCAGAGAGCTGCTTCGAGGCTCGCAACGACGGTCTTAAGAATCTGCACGCGCGCGAATTTCTTGTCATTCGCCGCCACGAGGGTCCACCGGGCAAACTCGGTGCTGCACCGCGCCACCATGTCGTCGACAGCACCTTGGTAGGCGGCCCATTTCTCGCGGTTGCGCCAGTCCTCCTCCGTGATCTTGTATTGCTTGTAGTCGATGCGCTGGCGCTCCTTGAACCGCCGCAGTTGCTCCTCGCGGCTGATGTGCAGCCAGAATTTGTTCACCACGATGCCGTGCTCGCTGAGCTGCTCCTCAAATTCGTTGATCTCGTGGTAGGCCCGGTTCCACACCGGCACCGGCGCGAAGCCCTCGACTCGCTCCACGAGCACACGGCCATACCAGGACCGGTCGAAAATCGTCGTGAAGCCCGCGCGCGGCAGATGCCGCCAGAAGCGCCACAAATAATGCTGGGCGCGCTCCTCCTCGGTGGGCGCGGCGATTCCCACCACGCGATAGAGCCGCGGATCAATCGCCTGCGTGACCCGGCGGATGGCACTGCCCTTGCCGGCGGCATCCCAGCCCTCGAACACCATCACCATCGAGCGCTGCTTGTCCCGCGCCACCCACGCGAGCCGGCTTAACTTCGCCTGCAATTCTCCGAGTATCTGGTCATATTCGGCGTCGCTGAGCCGCCGGGTGAGATCCAGATGCGCGAGGATCGAATTGCTTTTCCTGACCACCGGTTTTTTGGCGACCAAGGACAAAACCTTGGCGGTGGCGGGGCGGCCCGGCGCGCTCGCCGCAGTGCGGGTGACGGCATCCAGCCGCTGCTTGATCGCCGCCAGCAAAGTGCGGCCAATCGTGAGCTCCCGGAAGCGCCGGTCGGCGGCTTCGATCACGTGCCAGGGCGCCGGGCCCGTGTCGGTGTGCCGGAGCGCGCGCTCGGAGACCTCCGTGAAGCGGTCGTAGAGCTTGAAATGCTTCCAATCGTCCGGTCCCAAGCGTCCGGCCTTCTCCAGTTTTTCGAGGGTTTTCTTCTGCGCTTTCTTCCCGAGATGCAGCCAGAGTTTCACGATCACCGCACCGTCATCGACGAGCATTTTCTCAAAGGCGACGATGCGGTCCAGCTCGGTGTCGAGCCGGCTGCGTTTGATCTCGCCGTAAACGCGCCGGATGATCGGCGCCGTATACCAAGAGCCGAAAAAAATCCCGATGCGCCCGTGGCCCGGCATCGCGCGCCAGAACCGCCAGAACAGCGGCCGCTCGCACTCCTCCTGGCTCGCTTCCCAGAACGCATGGGTCTGCACGCCGCGCGGGTCCAGCCACTCGTTCAGCCGGTGCACGGTCTCGCCTTTGCCCGCGCCGTCCGCCCCGGATACAATCACGATGACCGGGAACTTCTGCGCGCGCAGCGCGAGATGTGCGTTCAGCAACGCGGACCGCAACTTCGGCAGCTCGCGGTCATATTCCTCGCGGGAAATTTTCTGGCCCAACTCGGCGGCTTCAAACATGGCTGGTGGGGGTTGCGGGAGCGCCGGCCGATCCCTGGTTGGAAATTCCCCTGACCGCCGCGAAACAGCGCCCGCTGATGCCGGACACGTCGCCCGCCCCGTCGATCTCGTGGAGCAGCCCGGCCCGGCGGTAATAGTCGATCAGCGGTTCGGTTTGCCGGTGGAAAGTCACCAGGCGCGCCCGAATCGTGCCGGGGTTGTCGTCGGCGCGCTGGTAAAGCTCGCCGCCGCAACTGTCGCAAATCCCCGGGGCCCTCGCGGGCTTGAACAACCGGTGATAGGGCGCCTGGCAATTCCGGCAAATCATCCGGCCGGACAGCCGGTCGATGATCGCCGCATCGGAAACGTTGATGTAGAGCACGCCACCGAGCCGGCGGTGGAGGCCCGTCAAAATCTCCTGGAGCGCCTCCGCCTGATGCGTCGTGCGGGGGAAGCCGTCGAGGATGAAACCTTCGTGCGCGTCGGGTCGCGCCAGCCGCTCCGCCACCATCGCATCGGTGACGTCATCCGGCACCAGTTCGCCGCGATCCATGTAGTTTTTCGCGAGCCGCCCCAGCTCCGTGGCCTGCCGGAGATTGTCGCGAAACAAATCGCCGGTCGCGACGTGCCGCAGCTTCAGCTCGGCGCACAAGCGCTCCGCCTGCGTGCCCTTGCCCGAGCCCGGCCCGCCGAGCAGCACCAAGTCCACGGTGGCGCGGATCGCGGTCGCCGGCGCAGTGGTCGTCGCGGAGATTTCCGCCGCCTCCGCGCGCGTGGCGAATTGCCCGGATTGATTCTGCACCGCGTCCAGCGCATTGATTATCCGGCCCTCCACCTCGCGGCTCGTGCCCTCGCCGGAGACAATGAGGAGCTTGTTCGCGGCCGCGTAATGGTCGAGCACCGGGCCCGTCGTGCGTTGAAAGACGCGGAGACGCGTGCGCACCATAGCGGCCGAGTCATCGGGCCGTTGATAAAGCGGACCGCCGCACCGGTCGCAGAGGCCGGACACTTTCGGCGGCTGGAAGCGCGCATTGTAGGGCGTTTGACAGTCGCGGCAGATCAGCCGGCCGGAGAGCCGCCGGACAATCTCCTCATCCGCCACCCGCAGGTAAACCACCGCGTCGAGTGTGCGTCCGCGCTGCGCGAGTAGATTTTCGAGAAACTGCACTTGGTCCGCCGTGCGCGGAAAGCCGTCGAACAGCGCGCCCGTGGCTGCGGGCAGCTTGTCCGCCCACTCCTCGATCATCGCGTCGACAATTTCGTCCGGCACCAATTCCCCTTGCTCCACCTGGCGCCGCGCGAGGAGGCCGAGGGCGCTGCGCGTTTGCAAATGGTGGCGGAAAAGGTCGCCCGTGGAGACCTGCTGCAAAGCATAGCGGGCGCAGAGTGCACCGGCATGAGAGCCCTTGCCGGCTCCCGAGGGACCGATGATGGCGATGTTCATGCGGATGCGATGATACGGAGTTTCCCCCGAATTCCAATCTTGTTGGGGGCGGGTCCAAGCGTCGCACAATGGCCGGCGCCGGGCGTCGCATTTCTTGGCATTTGCGCCGCAGATTCTGTCTGCCTCCGCTCGCGCCCCGACGTCGTGCCGTCGCTGACGTTGAGGGCGGTATAGACGGCGGAGGTGTTGGTCAGCGCGTGACCCTTGAAGTAGGAGTCGCCGTGGCGGGTGACCCCTCTGCCGGAGCCGTTGACCGCCGTCCGGACAATCTTGTCAAGAGTCAGCGACTTGATCCTTGACAAGACTCGAGCGGTGGCGAGTTGGTCGGCCGGGGCAGTTGGTGCGGGCTGGTGGGCACGACGGCACTCAATCATTGGACGCAGGGCGGAGCAATGCGGGAGAGTTCTGGTCGGTGGCTGCGCGAGGTCAGCCCCAACCAGCCGGCGTCGCGTGGTGCTTCAGATCGGTTCGGTGGTGAACGCCTCGTTGCGCATCGGAGATGGCGGAGTGGGTCTCGCCCCGCAGGCTGGGGCCCAGCTCGGCGCTGGCCCTGCTTGGCCAATCTCTTTCTGCACCCCACGACCGGCGTGCTGACCCAGCCTTCGCGGCATTCCGCCGGATATTCTCTGCGAGCGAAGGCGTGGCGCGCATAACATCCTCCGACCGAAACGAAAAAAATCCTACTGGCTGACGGGCTTGGCTCGGTTCGCGATTGCGCTGCCCCTCCCCCGTCGTAGCGTTTTTGCGTCTCTGTAACCACGTTGCCCCGGCTGCGCCGCCTTCCCGCCACTACCGCCTTCATGAAGATTCTCGTCCCACTCAAGCGGGTCCCCGACCCCGACACCAAGATTCGCGTCAAACCCGACGGCTCGGGCATCGAGACCGACGGCGTGAAATTCTCCGTCAACCCCTTCGACTCCATCGCGCTCGAGGAAGCCCTCCGCCTCCGCGAGAAAATCGGCGCCGCCGAGATCGTCGTCGTGACC
>JANXWT010000133.1 GCA_025351035.1 Opitutia bacterium
GTGGCGCTGTTCCAGGTGATGGCGCTGGCCTGACGGGTGTCCTCCGCGAACAATTCGAGCGCCTTGCGGGCCTGCGTTTCCATGTCGATGTAGTTTTGGACATTCGCACCGCTGCGTCCGAGAAAGAGAAAGGTCGTCAACATGGCGAGAAGCACATAGCTGCCGATGAAGGCCCCGATCATGACTTCAACCAGGGTGAATCCACGCCGGGCGGAAGCGCCAGCCCGCGGACGGAGGTTACGGCCGGGCAAGGGTGTAGAGGTAGTCATAGAGGCCGTTCTTCGCGTAGACGGTGATCATGGAGATAGTGTGGCTGCGCAGGTCGTAGCCTTTCCAGGTAACCACGATTGTGATCTGCTTCATTTCATCGGTGGACCAAGTCTTCCAATTGCCATAGGCTGCATTCGCTAAATTTGATTCAGTCGGGGAGACTGGCGGGTCCATCACCGCTCCGATTATCCGGGTTGCGGCGAAGCGATTTGTGATCTCCGGGTTGGTGGTGAACATGGTGGAGAGATTCACCGTTTCTGTTGCCGGCAGGGCGCTGATGCCCGCCCAGCTCATGAGCCGCAGCCGCTCCACCTCGCTCTGGACGATCTGCGAGGCCAGTGTGGTGTCGCGGGCCACGTCGAGTGATCTGAACCCCGACTGCATCGCGATGATTGAGGTGGCGATGCCCATGGCCACGACAAAGGAAGCCATTCCCACCTCTAAGATGGTGAATCCGGCTTCGCGGCGCTTGCCGAGCCGGAGAAAACCTCGGCGGGTTGTGGGAATCGTGGCCATGAATTTATCGGGGATTATTTTTAAACCGCGGCTTATTGCAAACAATACCTATTTAAGAAACGGTAAATCGAGAAACTCACGGGTATCTCGAATTGGACAAGGAAGGGCATGTTCCCATCCAGGATGATCGGGATGTGTATGGATTCAAGGGTAGTTCTTTCGCCACGCTGACAAAGTGGTGACTGGCAATCCGCCGGACGATGGGCACGCACGGTCGGCAAAGCAATCCCGTATTCCTCCGTCTGGGGCGAAAGCGCTTGACTAGACCCGGGGATTTTGGGTCTGTCGCCGTTCTACTTTTCAAACACCATGGCCAATACCAAGTCTGCGATCAAGAATGCCCGTAAAACCGCCACGCGCACCCGGCGCAATCAGGCGGTCAAAACCCGTCTGAAGACTCTCGCCAAGGTTGTGTCCAAGGCCGCCGCGGGCACCGATGCCGAAGCCGCGCGCGCCGCCGCCATCGCGTATTCGTCCGCCCTCGACCGGGCCGTCAAGAGCTACGTCATCCACCGCAACGCGGCCTCGAACCACAAGTCGCAGTTCGCCAAGCTCATCTTCGCCGCCAAGCAGTAAGCGGTCCTGACCACCACACCAAGCAAGACACCCTGCGCGCCTCACCGCCGCGGGGTGCTTTGTTTTTTGCCGCCGCCGATGAAGGATTGAATTCGCTCGGCGAATCCGCGTTCATGCCCGCGTTTGCGCAACCGCTAGGGGCAGTCATCTCCGGCCCGCTTCTGCCATTTCACTCAGTGTCGCGTCTCCATCCCGTGCAACCGAAGTGTGAGTTCCATCTCGCCCGCCAGGCGGACTCCGCTTGGCGCGAGGTCATCCGCCCCTGGTTGGCCGGGCCCGCCGCGGCGCTCCGTCGCGACTGGGTGATCGTGCCCACGCGCGGTCAGGCGCACGCGCTCAAACTCCGCTGCGTGCGCGAGGGCCTCCCCTTGCTCGGCGTTGAATTCCTCACGCCCGGTCTCGCCCGCCAGAAATGGACCGCGCTCGCGCCGCCGCCCGCGCCGGCTCTCGGCCGCGAGCTGCTCCTGTTCGGTCTGCGCGCGCTCATCGAGCAACGCCTTGCGCCGCTCGCGAGCGACGATCCTGCCTGGGGTTTTTGGAAAAGCCTGCAAAGCGATCCCGGGCGCGCGCTCGATGATTTTGACTCGCTGCTGCTCGCCGGATTCACGGCCGCTGATTTTCCGCTGGCGCCATTGCGCGAAATCTTCGGCGAACTCGCCGCGTGGGTCGCGGCGACCGGCTACGGCCTGGCTCCCGCCCAAAGCCTCGCCGCCGGCCTCACCCCGCCGACTGCGGACGCTCCGCGCCTGTCCGGCCGGCTGTTGATCTGCGGGCTCGGCGCCGAATCCTGGCCGGAATTTTTCTCCCTCGCCGCGCTCGCCCGCCGGAGCGACGATCTCACCGTCGTGCTGCCCGAACCCGAACTGCGCGGCGCGAAGGCCCCCGACGAATCCTGGGTCGAACTCTGGTCGGCGCTGCTCGGCACCGAGCCCCGGCTGAGCAGCGCCGATGAATCCACGCCGTCCTGCGCCGCGGTCGGCGCACTGTGGACTCGCGACGGTGGCTCCGCCGAACGCGCGCGGTTGCTCGTCGGCCACACCCGCGCGGACGAGATGCAACTGGTCGCGCACGAGCTGGCGCGGCTGCTTCGCGCCGGCGCGGAAAACATCGCGGTGATTTTTCCGCGGGCCGACGCGGCGCACTTGCGGCTCGGGCATTTGCTCGAGGCGCGGCAGATTCCCTTCAACGATTTGCTGGAGACCGCCGGTGCTCCCGCCATCGACGCCCAGCTGCAACGCGCCTTGCTCGCATTCTACGAGCGCGGCGCGCGGCTCGAGGAATTGCTCGACCTGTGGCCGCTGCTGCACGCGCTGAATTTCGTGAACCAGCCGGCGGGTGCCGCCCGCGACGTGTGCGAACGCGTGTTCGATGAAACGCAAACGCATGCGCTCGCGGCCAATCTCGCGCCGCTCATTGCCAGCGACCGCGACGAGTGGCGCGAGGTGGCGCGCGTCGCCGCGCTGCTGCTGCCGACGTGGCCGACGGAATTCACGCTGAGCGACGCGCTGGACCGCTTCGAGGCGGTGGGTGCGAAATTCCATCTTGCCCCGGTCGAGGCATGGCCGGCGCTGCGCAGCCTCGCCACCCGCGAGACGCGGCTGCTGCCGGCGCGGGTAATTTTCGCTACCATGGCGTCGTTTTTTCCCGACAAAAGTCCTGCGGTCGCGGCGCCGGGCCGCGGGCGCTTCGCTCCGGTCACGCTCACGACGCGGCGGCGCGCGGCGGGCGTCGCTTGGTCGCACACGATATTTGTCGAGAGCAACGCCGGCGTCTGGCCCGCGCGCGCCGAGGCGAGCTGCTGGCTGACGGATGAACAGCGGCGCGCCCTGAACGGGCGGAGCCGTTTTTCGCTGGGTCTATTCACCGGCGAAGACCACGCGGCGCTGGAGAAACAGTCCTTCGCCGACCTCGCCCGCGACACGCGCGACCAGGTTGTTTTCTCCGCGGCGCTGTTCGACGAGGAGGAACCGGAGTTGCGGCTCACGCCAAATGCGTGGGTCGAGCGCGTGCTGATCGCGCAGGGCGGCACCGCCGGCCTGGAGGCGGCTTTCACGCGGCAAGCGGTCACCGCCGTCGCGCCGACGGGCGGCGCAGTGCCTTTTCTACCGTGGTTGGAAATCTGGCGTCGGCGCCGCCATCCCGCCGCGACGTTCGACGAACATTTCCTTTCGGGCCCGCCGGCCGTCACGCGCCCGGCCCGGCTCGCCGCGCGACTCATTGAGCGCGGCGTGCGCGACCCGGCGGAGCTTTGGTTCGGGGCCGTGCTCGGCCTTCAACGCACCGGCTGGCAGCCGCTGGTGCGGGCGCGCAAGAAATCCCTCGGGCAGATCGCGCACCGGTTGCTCGCCGGGGCGCTGCGCGGCGCCCCGGTCGAGGGCGTGTTCCGGGCGAAGCCGGCCGCGGGCGACGCGCGCGCGAATCTTGCCGCCGCATTGGTGGCGCTGCGTCCCCAGTGGCCGCGCGACCGTTACTGGGATTCCTTTCACGCGGAGCTCGGCGAACTGGCGGCGGTGCTGCTGGAGAAAGTCTATGCGCTGCCCGCGGGCAATTTCGTGGCGGTCGAGGCGCGGCTGCCGGCGGCGGTGATTCCGCTTGGCGCGGGCGAGACGCTGGCGGTGACCGGCCGGATGGACCTCGTGCTGCTCGATCAGCCGTCGTGGCGCGGCGCGCAGGTGGACATCGTGGATTTCAAGACGGGCGCGGATGACAAACTCTCGGCTGGGCGGATGGCGCGGGGCGCGTCACTGCAACTCGGCATCTATCTGGCGGCACTGGCGTCGGCCGGCGCGGCGGGCGGCCGCGTGTGGTTGCTCAAGCCGAGCGGCGCCGCAACGTCACTGGAGATGATCGAGCTGCCGCTCGCACTGGCGTCGCTGGCGCAAATCGGCCGGCATCTCGCCTCGGGTTGCTACGGCGCGCTGACACCGGACCGCACGGAATTCTCGCACGGTTACGAATGGCCGCTCGCCTGCCCGCCGGTGGGGCACGCGGTGCTCGCCAAGAAATTCGCCGCCACCTTTGGCGCTCCCGCAGAAACGGAGGAGACCAGCGATGAGTGACGCGCCGCCAGTTGCCCCGCTGCCGGATCAGCGCGATCGCGACCGCTTTCGCGACGAGTGGAGCCGCAACTTCGCGGTCAGCGCCAACGCCGGCTCGGGGAAGACGACGGCCATTTCCGAGCGGCTGGCGGCGCTCGCCCTCGCGCCCGGCGGCGCGGAGCTGCT
>JANXWT010000161.1 GCA_025351035.1 Opitutia bacterium
GTCGCGAATGAGGCGGATTGCGACGTGCTGCTGCTCAACACCTGCAGCGTGCGCGATGCCGCCGAGCAAAAGGCCATCGGCAAGGCCGCGCACGTCGCTGCGCAGCGGAAGCGCAACCCGCGCTTCATCCTCGGCATCCTCGGCTGCATGGCGCAAAACCGCGGGGCGGCGCTCCTCGACCAATTGCCTGACGTCGACCTCATCGTCGGCACGCAGAAATTTCACCAGGTGCCGGACTATCTCGACAACCTGCGTGCCGCGCAGGCCGCCGACGCACCCATCGGCCAGACCATCGTCGACATCGCCGACGAAGCGGGTTCACAAAACACTATTCGCGACCACATGCTCGGGGAGAAACAAGTCACGGCCTTTGTCTCGATCCAGCAGGGCTGCAACATGGATTGTTCCTTCTGTATCGTCCCGAAAACCCGCGGCGACGAGCGCTCGCGACCTATGGACGAGATCGTGCGCGAATGCTCCGAATTAGCCGAACGCGGCGTGCGCGAGATCACGCTGCTCGGCCAGATCGTCACCAGTTACGGCCGCCGCGATTACGCGCACACTGGCGGCGTTACTCCTTTTGTCCAACTGCTCGAGCGCATTGATGCGCTCCCCGGCATCCGGCGCATCCGCTTCACGTCGCCGCATCCGCGCGGCTTCAAGGACGATCTCATCGCGGCCTACGGCCGGCTGGGGAAACTCTGCGAATACGTCCACCTGCCGCTGCAATCCGGCAGCGACCGCATCCTCCGCGCGATGAACCGGCCCTACACACGCGACCGCTATCGGCAGATCGTCGACGACCTCCGCCGTGTGCGGTCCGACATGTATTTTTCCACCGATGTCATCGTCGGATTTCCCGGCGAGACGGACGAGGACTTTGCGCAGACGCGCGAACTGTTCGAAACGTGCAACTACGACATGGCTTACGTCTTCAAGTATTCCATCCGCACCGGCACGCCTGCCGCCACGCTCGCGGACCAAGTGCCCGACGCTGTGAAAGAGGCGCGCAACCAGATCCTGCTCGATGTGCTCGCCAAAAATTCCGACCGCCGCAACGCCACGCTGATCGGCACGACGCAGGAAGTCCTCGTCGAAGGCCCCGACAAGAAAGGCCGCGGCTTTATGGGCCGCACCCGCGGCAACCGCCTCGTCCACTTTGCCGGCAGTGAACGCCTCATCGGAGAACTCGTGCCCGTGAAAATCGACCGCGCGAGCACTGCGGTGCTGTATGGATCGCTCGCGCTCGCCGGAGTGACAAGTGATGAGTGACAAGCGGCTAATTTTGCTGTCATGAATGCGCCCGCCCTTCCCGCTGGAAACTTGCTCCTGATAACTCATCACTCGTCACTTTCCTGATGTCCCTCTTCCTCGCCACCCTCCTGCCCGGACTTTTCCTTGCGCTGCTCGGCGGCCTGCTCATGTGGGGCGGCCCGCGTGTCTGCTCAACCGCCAAGGCCTTGCCGCGCTCAAGGCGCGGAGCGCAGCTCTTCTTCGGTCTAGGCGCGCTGTGGTTTCTGTGGCGGCTGACGAAGCTCGGCGAGGCCGATCTGATTTTTTTCCAAACGCCGACCTACGTCGTGCTCGGTTTCGGCGTGCTGGCGTTGGCGTCATTTTTCTACACGCCGGACTTCCTTGCGGTGCGCGGCCTGTGCGTGCTCATGCTGCTGGCGGCTGAACCTCTGCTTTACGCCGCCTACATGGAATGGACGCATCCTCTGCGCCTGCTAATGGTGAGCGCCGTTTATGTCGGATTGACCTCAGCGCTCTACCTCGCCGCCGCTCCCTACCGGCTGCGGGACTTCTTTGAGTGGCTGTTCCTCCGTCCCAGCCGCGTGCGGCTGGCCGGCTGGGGGCTTTTGCTCTACGGCCTTGCAACGACCGCCGCTGCTTTCACCTATTGAGCCGGTGTGCAGCGGCCTGATTGGCGCTTCGCGCCCGCGCCCGCGCACGCTTGACGCCGCGTGCGCCGCCGCGTCACCTGTTGCGGAATGCCCTCATCCGCTTCCTCGCCCCATGTGCTGCTGATCCTCGCTGGACCCGCCGGCGTGGGCAAAAGCACGCTTAGCGAGCGTCTGGTGGCCGATGAGCCGTCGTTCGAGCGCGTCATCACCGCCACGACGCGCCCGCCGCGCATCGGCGAGGTGAACGACAAGGATTACCATTTCCTGTCGCCCGCGCAGTTCGACGCCAAGCTGGCCGCCGGGGAATTCCTCGAATGGGCCTGGGTGCACCAGAAGCATCGCTACGGCACGCTCAAGTCCGCCGTGCTCGACCGTCTCCCGCACACGAGCCTCGTGATGAACATCGACGTGCAGGGCGTGCGCAGCGTCCGCGCCGCCCTCGCGCTGCACCCCGAGCTGCATACGAAACTCGTCACTATTTTCGTCGCGCCCGATTCCTACGAAGTGCTTCGCGAGCGCCTGCAGTTCCGCGGCAAGGACAGCGTCGAAGAGATCGAACGCCGGCTGCGCACCGCCGAACTCGAACTCGCCGAGCGCAACTCCTACGACTACGTGATCCACAGCGGCACGAAGGAACAGGATTTCCGCGCGTTGCTGGCCTTTTGGGAACAGGCGAAGCGCAAGCTCAGCTGATTTGCCGTCTGCAAGGGCCGGGGCGGCGCCGTTCGGCTGGAAGAGGCCTGCGGGCACGTTCCAGCACACCGACGAAGCTCTCGGCGCCCCGGGGCGCACACTTGTCGCGGCTTGCACCACCCCCCCCGCTGCGGGTCTGGCTGACTAAAAAATAAACCCGTCGGTGAGGACGGATTTGAAAAACGTGGGGTTGTTTCGCGGCGGGTATTACCCCTTCACCTTGATGATCGCAGTCTGCGGGCGGCCGGGGGTCGTCCATTCGAGGTGGTAGAACTGGCCGCGCGGCTGGTCGGTGCGCTCGTAGGTGTGCGAGCCGAAGTAGTCGCGTTGCGCCTGCAGGAGGTTGGCCGGCACACGGGCCGAACGGTAACCGTCATAGTAGGTCAGTGCGGAACTGAACGTCGGGACGGCGACGCCGCACTCGGCGGCGAGCGCGACGACTTTGCGCCAGTTCTCCTGCGCCTTTTGGACCGTCTTGTTGAAATACGGATCGAGGAGCAGGTTCGCGAGGTTCGGGTTGCGGGCATAGGCTTCGGTGATTTTTTGCAGGAAGGCCGCGCGGATGATGCAACCCCCGCGCCAGATCTGCGCGATCTCGCCGAAGCGGAACTTCCAGTTGTATTCGGCCTGCGCGGTGCGCATAAGCTGGAAGCCCTGCGCGTAAGAGCAGATCTTCGAGCAGTAGAGAGCATCGTGGATGGCCCGAATAAGGGCCTTTTTGGAACCGCGGTATTTCTTCTTCGGGCCCTTGAGGATCTTCGAGGCGGCGACGCGTTCTTCCTTCACGGCGCTGAGGCAGCGAGCAAACACCGCTTCGGCGACGGTCGGGGCCGGCACGCCCATGTCGAGCGCATTGACGGAGGTCCATTTGCCGGTGCCCTTTTGGCCGGCGGTATCGAGCACGATGTCGATGAAGGGCTTCTTCGTGGTGTGATCCTTTTGTTTGAGAATATCGGCGGTGATTTCGATGAGGAAGCTGTCGAGCGCGCCGCGGTTCCACTCGCTGAAAATCGTCCCCATCTCCGCTGGTTTGAGACCGAGGAGACTCTTCATGAGCGCGTAAGCCTCACAGATCATCTGCATGTCGCCATACTCGATGCCGTTGTGGACCATCTTGACGTAGTGGCCGCCGCCGTTTTCGGCGATGTAAGCGGCGCAGGGCACGCCGCCCCTGACGGGGTGGCCGGGTCGGGCCCCGGGAAGCGGTTTGCCCGTCTTGGCGTCAACCTTGGCGGCGATGGCCTCCCAGATTGGTTTCAATTCATTCCATGCGGCGATGTCGCCGCCGGGCATGAGCGACGGGCCGAAGCGCGCGCCTTCCTCGCCGCCGGAAACGCCGGAGCCGATGAAGCGCAGGCCTTTTTCCTTGAGGGCTTTTTCGCGGCGGATGGTGTCGGTCCAGAGAGCGTTGCCGCCGTCGATGATGATGTCACCGGCTTCGAGGAGCAGCGCGAGGTTGTCGATCACCGCATCGGTCGGTTTGCCGGCCTGCACGAGTATGATGATCTTGCGGGGTTTCTTGAGCGATTGGACAAGCTCCGCCGGTGTCTTGGCGCCAAACAGTTTGCCGGGGGTGCCGCCGTGCGCGGTGAGGAATTGCTCTGTTTTTTCGACGGTCCGGTTGTAGACCGAGAGGCCAAAGCCGTGGTCGACGATGTTGAGCGCGAGGTTCTGGCCCATCACGGCCAGACCAACAAGTCCGATGTCAGATTGGAGTGTTGCCATCCCCAAGTGAGTAACCGGCGGCGTGATGAACACCACCGAAATGTTGGCAATTTCCGGTTACGGCTTGGGGCTGGTTTGCTGCTTCGCGTTGTAGGAACCGGCGGAGGGGAAGAAGGGGGCGAGCTTCTCGATGAGCGGCGTCATGAATTTCGGTTCGTTGCGATTGTAGACCCAGGAGAAAAACACCACGGTCACGACGACGAAGCCCACCACGCCCATGATAACCTTGTTCATGCCGGCGACCTTGCGGAGGATGAAGACCGCGGCGAGCAGCGAGGCGACGGCAATGCCGATCTTCAACCAGGTGGCCGGCGGCAGGGTCTTGAGCGTGTCGAGGGCGGAAGCGGCGAACAGTGTCATGTGTCCACGGCTAGCCGGAAACGGCGGTGACACCAGCATTTTTTCCGGACGCCGGCGGCTTTAGCCGGACTTTGACCAAGCCGGCGCGCATGGCGT
This sequence comes from Opitutia bacterium, assembly GCA_025351035.1. Lineage (GTDB taxonomy): Bacteria > Verrucomicrobiota > Verrucomicrobiia > Opitutales > Opitutaceae > JACQFT01. The sequence goes on from JANXWT010000161.1 coordinate 4,779, forward strand.
GCGCCTAAGCGTAACGGGCCGCGATTCCCAAATAGTCAAGCAACCAGGCTTCTTTCCAGACACGGAAGCGACCTTCGGGGGTAATCTTGCCGTGTTCTTCGCGTTCGGCGTGTGGCAGGAGGAAACCGAGCTCGGTGTTGGTTTGTTCCATCAGTTGTTGCTGCTGGTTGAGGTCGGTGAGCGGCTCAGTTTCCCAAGCGATCGGCGTTGCGCCGGCCTTTTCGATGGCGGCGCGGTGGCTGGCGACGAGCCGCGGCAGGGAACGCTTCCAAGGGCGGCGTTCAACAACCCAGTTTTCCGGGTAGAATCCGCCGAACGGCAGGAAAAAATTATCCGTGACGAAGCGCCCGCCGCTAGCGATCTGCGTCGAGAGGCTCGTGCAAACGGTGATCGCCCCGCTGTCCTGCGGGAGGAACGCCACCTGCACGCGTAGCGTCCCGTCGTGGCTCTGGTAGATCGAGACGCGCAGCCAGATGCCGCCGCCGACCTCGGCCTTGAGCGCCTGCACCTGCGTGAAGCGATTGGCGCGGAGCCAGTCGCGGATCTTAAGGAGGCGCTTCTGCGTGGGCCACTCGTCGCCGCTGGTGTTAGCCGTAAATTTTGGGAACAGCGGCATCGGGCTCAGGCTGATGGCGCTGACGCGCATCCAGTTGAAAACCGATTCGAGGAAAAACCAGAGCAGGAAGGCCGTCAGGGCGACGACCCAGAACGGCCGGTCGATCCAGCCGAAACGGTCACTCGTCTCCGCGGCGAACAGCGAAAACAGAATCCAGCGCATCCAGCGGATCGGGATGGCGAGGATCGGTGACGCCACGCGCAGGTTGACGTAGAAAAGCAGCAGTAGGATTGCGACGGCCGGACTCAGAAACAGGGAAAGTGTTTCCATCGGTGGTTCGTGATTCGGGCGCCACGCCCGGGGCGCCGGCTCAGCTCAGCCGGACGGGCATGATGACGCAGACAAAACTCTCGAGTGTCTTGAATACGCCGGGGCTGACCTCGTCCTTCAGTTCGAAAAACACTTCGTCTTTTGTGAGCGCCCGGAGGGGGTCCATTACGAATTGCGGGTTGAACGCCACCTGCAGTTCGGGGCCGCTATAGGAAATCGCCATCGCCTCATGCGACTCGCCGAAGTCCGGGCTCGCCGCGCTGATCTCGAGCAGGTTGGCCGAGAGTTTGATCTTCACCGAATTCGATTTCTCGGACGTCACTAGCGCGGCGCGGTGCACGCACTGGAGGAAAAGTTCGCGCTCGAGCTTGATGCGTTGGTGGGTCTCTTTCGGGATGACCTGATGGTAATTCGGGTAGTTGCCCTCAACCACCTTTGTGAAGAGATAAATGCTGTCGACGAGTCCACTGTTGTCCTTGCCGGTCTCGATCTGGAATGCCGCCCGGCGTTCGTTGAAGGCGATTTTGAGCTTCTCGCCCTTGCCGAGGAGGCGAAGGATTTCCGCAACGGTTTTCGCGGGCAAAATAATCGCTCCGGCACTGGCGGCGGGCACGGTCATTTCCTTGCTGACGAGCGCGAGGCGGCGGCCGTCGGTGGCGACGAGCGCGAGCTTGCCGTCCTTGAAGTTGAAATAGACGCCGTTGAGAATGTAGCGGGTTTCGTCGGTCGACTGCGCGTAGGCGACATTGCTCAGCATCGTTGCGAGTTCGCCCTGTTCTAGGACAAAGTTCTTGTCGTCGTCGGAGTCGGGCAGCTTGGGAAACTCCTCGGCACCGATGCCCATGATCTTGAAATGGGAACCACCGGAGGTGATTTTGACTTGGTGGTTGGCGGACGAATCGACCGTCACGTCGACATTCGGCAGCTCGCGAACGATCGTGGCGAGGCGCTTAACCGGGAGGGTGACGGTGCCGGGCTCCTTGACCTCCGCCTTGATCTTGCAGCGGATGCCGAGATCGAGATTGGTCGTGGTAAGGGAGATTTGGTCCTTCTCCGCCTCGATGAGCACGTTGCTCAGGATCGGCATCGCGGCCTTCGAGCCCACGACGTTGAGAACTTGGGCCAAGCCGTTGCTGAAGTGGTCGCGGTTGATTTTAAATTTCATCGGGCAGAGGTCGTTGGGACGCGGTTAACTAACAAAGGATGATTAGAGAGAGATTCAATAAGGAAGTATCCCTATTATTATGGTGTGTGAAGATCGGGGTAACCGGAGTTTTCCCAACGGAAGAAGAAGGCGGGGGCCGCAGTGAGTAAACACGGGCCGGCTGCGGATAACCGTGGGGTTGTTCACAGAGGGAAGTTATTCGGAAGTTTCCTGCTTCATCTTCACAGCCTTTCGGCGCAAAGCGCGCATCTGCGCGTGGCGCACGCCGCGCTGATAGTGGGAGAAGAGTCCGTAAGCAATGTAACCGAGGAAAAGGAACAGGAAGGCGATCTCCTGGAGGCGCCAAATAAGGATGGCGGCGATGAAGATGATGACAAAGGTGCGGACACGCGTCTTGAACTGCCAGTCGACCTGCTTGAAACTTG
>JANXWT010000163.1 GCA_025351035.1 Opitutia bacterium
GGCCTGCCAGTAATTGTCGTAGTCGCTGCGCGTGAGCAGGAGTTTGTCGAGCCGCTCGCGAGTTTCCTCGACGAGGCGCTCCCAGACGGGATTGCGCTCCTTGGAGGGGCCGAAGGAAAGGAGGCCGAGGGCGGCGTAAGCGACGCCGTTTTCGCCGACAGGCTCGGTGAAGGCCTGCGCAGTGACGCAGCGGGCGGTGAGATCTATGAGATCGTAATCCTTGAGGGTCGATTCGCCTGTGGCGCGGTAATATTCCCCGAGGGCGAAGGCCACGTGGCCTGGCTCGTCGGGACGGGGGTTCTCGCCCGGCATCGGCGTGATGGTCCCGTCGGCGTTGATCGCCGCCAGATTGTGTCCCAAAAGGGACCGGGCCATATCGAGGCATTGCTCGGAAAAACTATTCATTCAGCAAAGAGTGAGTTGGTTGGAGACGAGAAAGAGAGCGAGAGTGAATTTTAGCGGGCGATTAGTTTCAGGAATTCGTCGTTGGTTTTGGTCTTCCCAAGGCGGGTGACCATGGTGTCGGTGGCCTCCTCAATCTTCTGCTGCACGAGCGCGCGGCGGAAGAAGTGGATGCCCTCGAGTTTCTTGGGCTCGATGAGCAGTTCCTCTTTGCGCGTGCCGGATGAGGCGATGTTGACGGCGGGCCAGATGCGCATCTCCGCAGCCTTGCGGTCGAGCACGAGCTCCATGTTGCCCGTGCCCTTGAATTCCTGGAAGATGACGTCGTCCATGCGGCTGCCGGTCTCGACGAGGATGGAGGCGATGATCGTCAGACTGCCACCGTCCTCGGTGTTGCGCGCCGAGGCGAACAATTGCCGTGGTTTTTCTAGCGCGCGGACATCGAGGCCGCCGGTGCCGGTGCGGCCGTAATTTTTCGCCGTGTTGTGCGCGCGGGCGAGCCGGGTCAGTGAGTCGAGCAGGATCACGACATCCTTGCCGACCTCGACGAGGCGCTTGGCACGTTCGATGCAGAGATCGGCGATGCGCAAGTGATTCTCCACGACCTCGTCGTTGGACGACGCCCAGACCTCGGCGGGCACGTTGCGTTTGAAGTCGGTGACTTCTTCTGGACGCTCGTCCACGAGCAGTATCATGACGTGGCAACTCGGGTTGTTTTCCAGCACACCGAGCGCGATGTCGCGCAGCATGGTGGTCTTGCCGGTGCGGGGCGGGGCGACGATGAGACCGCGGGTGCCTTTGCCGATCGGGCAGAAGAGATCGATGACGCGCGTCGTCATCCGGCCGTCTTTCATCTCGAGCTTGAGGACCTTGTCGGGCGTGACTGTCGTGAGATTGATGAACTCGGGTTTGCGTCGACGTTCGTCGACATCCATGCCGTCGACCTTCTCGATGAAGCGCACCTTGGGATTCGGATAACGGTCGTCGGGCGTCGCGCTAGCTGTGATGATGCTGCCTTGCTGCAGATGGAAGCGGCGGATGAGTTCGCGCGGGACAAACGGGTCCGTGGGCCGGCGCTTGCCGAAGCGCGCGAGGTCGAGCAACTGGCCGTTGCGGCTGTTGTCGATGTCGAGAATGCCCTCGACGCGGATGGTGTTATCCGGCGGGGCCGGGGGTTGGGCAGAGGCTGGTGACGACGCGGGAGCGGCGGCCGGCTGATTTTCTTTATCCATACAAAACGTGGTTGGTCAGCTGCCGAGACTTGACCGCTGAATCCGTCGGGCGCATTGCTTTAACGCATTAAGTTCCCACCCAAAACGAGGAGAAACCAGTGACAGATCAAACGATAACCTCAGTGTCCCGGGAGAGTCGTATTTTCAAGCCCTCAACCCAGTTCAAGAGCCAAGCTAACCTTGGCAGCTTCGCTAGCTACCAAAGGCTTTACCGCGAGTCTGTCAACGCTCCAGAACGTTTCTGGGGCCGCGAAGCAAAGAAATTTCTGCTCTGGCGCAAGCCCTTCAACTCCGTCCTCAAATGGAATGCGCCCCACGCCAAGTGGTTTGCCGGCGGTCAGTTGAACCTTTCCGAAAATTGCCTCGACCGGCACCTCTCTGGCGCCCGCGCCAACAAGGCTGCAATTATTTTTGAAGGCGAGCCCGGCGACGTGCGCACGATCACCTACGCTCAGCTCCACCGCGAAGTCTGCAAATTCGCCAACGTCCTCGACTCGCTCGGCCTCAAGAAAGGCGATCGCGCCGCCATTTACATGCCCATGGTGCCCGAGGCCGCCGTCGCCATGCTCGCCTGCGCCCGTCTCGGTGTCATCCACACCGTCATCTTCGGTGGCTTCAGCTCCGAGGCCATCAAGGACCGCGTCAACGATTGCCAGGCCAAGCTCATTATCACGGCCGACGGCGGCTTCCGTCGCGGCAATATCGTCGAGCTCAAGCCCAACGTCGATCGCGCGCTCTCGGCCACGCCGACCGTGCAGCACGTCATTGTCCTCAAGCGCACCGGCAACGAAGTCACCATGACCGAGGGACGAGATCGTTGGTGGCACGACGTCATGGCCAATGCCTCCTCGCAGCACAAGGCTCGCGCCCACGAGAGCGAGACTCCGCTTTTCATTCTCTACACCTCCGGCTCCACCGGCAAACCCAAGGGCGTGCTCCACACCACCGCCGGCTACCTGCTTGGCGTCACGATGACGTCGCACTACGTTTTCGATCTCAAGGAAAGCGATGTCTATTGGTGCACCGCCGACATCGGCTGGGTCACCGGCCACAGTTACGTCGTCTACGGCCCGCTCAGTTGCGGTGCCACCGTCATGATGTATGAGGGCGCGCCCAACCAGCCCGAGCCCGACCGCTTCTGGCAACTCATCGACAAGCACGGCGTCACCATTTTCTACACCGCGCCCACCGCCATCCGCTCGTTCATGCGCTGGGGCGACGACTACGTGAAACGCCACTCCCTCCGCTCGCTCCGCCTCCTCGGCACCGTCGGCGAGCCCATCAATCCCGAGGCGTGGATGTGGTATCACAGTCTCATCGGCAAGAAGCGCTGCCCCATCGTCGACACCTGGTGGCAGACCGAAACCGGTTGCATCATGGTCACGCCTATTCCCGGCGCCATCCCGACCAAGCCCGGCTCGTGCACGCTGCCGTACTTCGGCGTCGTGCCGAAGGTCCTCAACGAACTCGGCGGCGAAGTCCCCCCCAACACCGGCGGCAAACTCTTCCTCATG
>JANXWT010000171.1 GCA_025351035.1 Opitutia bacterium
CCGCGGTGGCGGGAGCCGTGACGGCAGAAAGCAGCAAGGCGAGCAGCAGGACAAGGCGCGGCATGGATGGAGAGAAATCGTTCGCCGGGCCTTCGACAAGGCGCTTGCGATGAGCCCCCAGCGCGGGCCGACCACCGGGCCGCCGGTGCGGCGAAACGCGGCCTAGCCTCAGAACTCGAGATAGAACGGATCGGGCAGCTTGAACGTCCGCTCGGCAAAGCCGCCCACGAGGTCGCTGTCCTGATCGCCGATGTTGAGCACGATCTGGTAGCCCGCCTGTGCGATTTCGCGGCGGGTCACGATTTTGAAGTCCCGGGCCTTGCGCGGGTCGTCATCGGGCTTGAAGTAGGCCTTGGTCCACGTCTCGTAACCGACTTGGCGCAGGTTGCGTTCGGTGGAGGCGCGCTGGGTCTCCCTGCGTCCGGAGATGAAAAAAACGGCCGCCTTGTTGCGCACCACGATGTCATAGACCACCTGCACGGGCAGAATGGCGGGGGCGCGGCCTTGGTTGATCCACTCGTCCCAGCGCTCGGGCACGTAGCCAAAATCATCTTCGAGCAGATGGGGCAGGTTGGAGAGGGTGGTCTCGTCGATATCGAACACTACGGCCAGCTTTCGGTCGTCCTTTTTCCGGAGGCGTTTCTGCAAATACTTGCTGGCTTGCAGGGCAACATCGGCGATCTCGCGCTTATACTGGCCGGATTCAACATAGGTGCGCAGCTCCTGTTTGAGCAGGTAGAGGTTGCGCGGGGCTTCGACCTGCGCCGGGGCGCACAGCGCGAGGGCCAGCCCCATCCAGACGGTTCGCAGCCAGAAGCGTTTCATCATGGCGCCACACATTGGCAGGCTCCGGGAAAAACTCAAGAAGGAGCGCCTGAACCCGATGACACGATTAACCTTTCGTGCCAGTTGCCCAGTGGCTATCCCATTTTTTCCGTCGCTCGTCGTTCTTCCAGCGTTCGCCCAACACGGGCAATTTTGGGATCGAGCCTTCGCGCTCCAGATCATACAGCGCTGTCACCCAAGGATAATCGTAGAAGGTCCAAGAGGCTTCGTCGCACAGCCCGAGCAGCTGCACGCAGCCCGCGAAGGTCTGCAGATCGGCGCCGCTGGTGGCGTCGAGCCGGTTCGCGATAGCCTCGACTTTTCCCGGCACCGTGCCGCGTGCGTCATAGAGCGGCCAGTTCCAGAGAGCGGTGTTGATGGCTTGGATGATCTCGCGGCGCCCCAGATCATACATGGGCGGCTCCTTCTGCATGGGGCCGGGGGCGGCCCGGAGATGGGTGCTGATTCGCTGCAGCAGCTGCAGGCGCCGGCCCTTTTGCCAAGACTGGTAGGAATCCTTGAGGAACCATCCGGCGGCCAACACGACCACTATTCCCAATGTGACAACCACGGCGCGCCTGAATCTGCGTCGTGGTGCCGAGGAAACCGTCGCGGTTGAGGGCAGGGCATCGCTCATGCTGGGCGCAAGTCTATTAGGGTGCCCCGGCCCTGAAGGCAAAGGCGAACAGCCCTCAGGCGAGGGAGGCCATGTCGATCACGAAGCGGTATTTCACATCACTCTTCAGCATCCGCTCGTAGGCGTCGTTGATCTGGTCCATGCGGATCATCTCGATGTCGCTCGTGATGTTGTGGGTGCCGCAGAAATCCAGCATCTCCTGCGTCTCGGGCAACCCACCGATGAGCGAGCCGGAGAAGGAGCGCCGGCGGAAGATCAGCGCGAACGACGCCACGGGCAGCGGCTTCTCGGGAGCGCCGACCAGCACCAGATTGCCCTCGCGCTTCAGCAGGTTGAAATAGGCGTTGAGATCGTGGTCGGCCGACACGGTGTCTAGGATGAAATCAAAGCTGCCGGCGTGCGCCGCCATCTGCGCGGCGTCGGTGGACACGACCACCTCGTGCGCGCCGAGTTTTCTGGCGTCAGCGGCCTTGCCCGGCGACGTCGTGAACAGCACGACATGGGCACCGAAAGCGCGGGCGAATTTGACGCCCATGTGGCCGAGCCCGCCCAAGCCGACGATGCCGACCTTCTGGCCCGGGCCGACCTTCCAGTGGCGCAGCGGGGAATAGGTGGTGATACCCGCGCACAGCAGCGGCGCGGCCGCTGCGAGATTGAGGTTGGCGGGCATGCGGAGCACGAAGTCCTCCGTCACCACGATGCTCTGCGAGTAGCCGCCGAGCGTGGGCGTGCCGAGGTGTTTTTCGGTGCCGCCGTAGGTCCCCCCCGACATGCCGGCGTCGCAATATTGCTCGAGGCCCACCCGGCAGTTCGGGCAGGTGCGGCAGGAATCGACGAGGCAACCCACGCCGACGGTGTCGCCGACCTTGAACTTCGTCACGCCCGGTCCGACAGCCGTCACGTTGCCCACGATCTCGTGGCCCGGCACGGCCGGATATTGGGTGAAATGCCATTCGTTGCGCGCATAGTGCAGGTCGGAGTGGCAGACGCCGCAGTAAAGGATCTGGATCTGCACGTCATCGGCCAGCGGCTGCCGGCGCTCGATGACGGCGGGGGTGAGTGGGGTGGTGGCGCTGGCGGCGGAAAAAGCCTTGGTGGAATAGCAGATCGGTTTGGGCATGGGAGGAGAAGAGGTTGTGTAGTTTGCACGATGCCCGGTCATGCGTGGACTGCAACGTGCGAATCGTTACGACGCCGTTACGGAGAGGAGCGAAACAGCGGGACGTGAGAGGGGCGCAGCGAGCAGTTACTTCGACACGCGCATCGGGTGGCTGCCGTCGCTTTCGAGGACGTAGATGCGGTCGAGTTTGTCCTCGATGCAGGTGTAGGTCATGCGTCCCTTGGTGGACACACCGAGATACCATTTCATGCCGGGGATGTTCGTGATCTGCTTTTCGCCCGTGCCATCGGGATTGATGCGGAAGATGTGGGCGCCCTTGAGAAAATAGATCGCACGGCCGTCGGCGGACCACTGCGCGTAGTTGGGCCGGGTTTCAGATTTGGGGTCGTTCTGCGTAATCTGCTTCCGGCCGGTGCCGTCGACGTTGATCGTATGCAGATTGCCCTGCGCGAAGAACACCAGCGATTTCCCGTCGCGCGACCAGTGCGGGTAGATGCCGCGGCCGTTGGGAATCTCGTGCAGCACCGTGCCGTCGGCGTTCACGAGATGCAGGAAGCGTCCGTCGCTCCTCGTCACGGGAAACACGATCTGCTTTCCATCGGGCGACCAGTCGGCGCGGCACGGATCGTTCGGGTCGGACGACGTGCTCGCCACGCCGAGGTCGCGCTGGTTGGCGCCGTCGATGTCCATGAGGTAGAGCTTCCACGTGCCCGTGCGATTACTAAACACAACGTCATAACTAGATGCCGATGTTAGGCGATGCCACAAAGACGCTGAAGGGTGGAGTTCGGGCGCGACCATTCGCGGAGGCGCGGTCGGACGGCGGCCACCACACACTCCAAGGTTGGAAAGTATTGA
>JANXWT010000173.1 GCA_025351035.1 Opitutia bacterium
AAAGTAAACCCTGATTTTTTCGGACCACCAATCACTCCCTGCATTTCACCACGGATCACCCGCGCAGCCGCTTGGCGACAGATTACCAGCTTGCGCCTTCTGCGCGGAAATGGCTAGGTGGCACCAGAGATTAGCCGCCAGCGAGCGAGGATCCTCCAACAGGGATGTGATTTCCGACCCAAAAATATTTTATGGAAGCAAACCCAACTCCCCTGAAAATATTGCTGGCAGATGATCAGGCTTTTTCCCGGCTATTCGTGGGTAAAATGCTGCGCCAATCTTTGAATTGCACGATTGCAGAGGCCAAGGATGGCCAGGAGGCAATCGACCTCTGCCAGAGTGGCCATCCTGACCTGGTCATTCTCGACATCAACATGCCACGGGTGGATGGACTGCAGGCTTTGACGAGCATTCGCGCACTCAAACCCGAGACTCCGATTGTCATGCTGACTTCCACCTCGGAGGAGACGATCGTGGAGGAATGCGTCATCCGCGGGGCCTCCTACTTTATCAGGAAGGATGTGACGGCCGCCGAATTACTGGCTGAGTTGCAGAAAATGATGCAGTTGCTTCCGCCGTTCAACAAAGACTAGGACCCAAGACTAGGACTCCCATGCCTGCCCCCGATCCGACCCCGAACAAAATACCCTCCCTGGCCGATCACATCGTGCGTTACGACGTGAGGGTTTTGCTCCAGGAAGCCCAACTGGACTACAATCAGTCCCCATCGGGTGCCCCTCGCCTGCTTGAGCAAAAAGACATCTCCGCGCGTTTCCGCACCATGTCGCGCCCCGCCATCAAGCCGCATGAGTAACATGGAGAAGTTCCTCGGATCCATGCTCAAGCTCCTGCCCGAACAGGAGCACCTGATCAGTTCGCGGGCCGAGGCCCTCAAGAATCAGCCGATGCAGCTCCTCAAGGAACTGCTCGAGCGGTCCATCCTGACCAAGGCGCGCATTTACCAGCTCTGGGCAGATTCGTTGGGGGTGGCTTACGTGAACCCCATGAGCGTGGCCATACCCACCGATGAATACGAGCAACTGCCCGTGGAGATCGCCCGCCGGACCGAGGCGGTCGCCCTACACACACTCGGTAATACCGTGACGGTGGCCATGGCTGATCCGCTCAACGCCCGGCAAATCGAGTCGCTGGGCAAGATTCTCGGGAAGGAGATCAGTCCCGTTTTTGCGCACCCCGATGAAATCCGGACCGTGATTGACATGTATCTGGGCGCGGAAGGCAACATCGCGACCAATCTCCAGAGCGTGTGCGACAAGCTGCCCAGCATGCTGGGGGCACGGGAAATCACTTCGGCCGCCGATGTCACCGACCTCGTCAATTCCCGGGCTGTGATCGAGCTGCTCAATAGCATCATTCTGACCGCTTTCCGCCGTCATGCTTCCGATATCCATTTTGAGGTCCGGGCCGACGATAGCCGCGTGCGCATGCGCATCGACGGTGATATGCAGACGATCTTGGAATTACCCCGGGCCGTGCACCTGACATTGATCGTGCGGCTCAAGGTCCTCAGCCACCTCGACGTTTCCCAAACCCGTCTGCCACAGGACGGGGCGTTCGAGTTGGACTTGGGCGCTTTGCACACCGCCTTTCGGGTCTCCGCGCTGCCCAGCCTGTATGGGGAAAAAGCTGTCCTGCGTGTGCTGGGTTCACCGTTGGAGCAATCCAAGCTCCGGCTTGAATCGCTCGGTTTCGGACAGCACACCCTCGAGGCGTTGAAGCGGGTGATTGCCTGCCCCAACGGGATCTTGCTGGTCTGCGGACCGACCGGCAGCGGCAAGACCACCACCCTCTACGGATGCCTGAGCGAGCTCAACCGGCCCGATCTTAACTTGGTCACCATCGAAGACCCCGTGGAATACCGCCTCCCGGGTATCACGCAGCACCAAGTCAACAGCCAGGTTGGGCTGACCTTTGCCAAGGTGCTGCGCAGTATTCTGCGTCAGGATCCCGATGTGATCTTGATCGGTGAAATCCGGGATTTGGAGACCGCCTTGATCGCCACCGAGGCAGCACTGACCGGGCACTTGGTTCTGACCAATCTGCATACCAACAATGCGCTGCAAGCAGTCACGCGGCTGGTGGAAATCGGTGTCGACCCGTATTTGGTGGCCCCGACCACCATGGGCGTGCTGTCGCAACGGCTCGTGCGGCGCATCTGCTCCTCGTGCAAGGAGAGCTACGAGCCGACCCAGCAGGAACTGGATCCGTTTTTCAAAGATCTGGCCGGCCCGCCCATCAAGTTATACCGCGGCCGGGGTTGCCCCAAATGTTTCAACACCGGTTTCATCGGCCGGGTGGGCATTTATGAATTCGTCGAAGTATCCGAAAAGATGCGCGAGCTCATCTCTGAAAAGCAGAGCGGGTCACAGGGTCGGCGCCTGATCGAGGAAGCGCGCAAGGTCGGACACCGCACGCTCCGCTATGATGGCTTGAAGAAGGCGCTCATCGGCTGGACGACGCTGGAGGAAGTCGCCCGGAGCACTCTGCCCGAAATGGATAACCCATCGATGGAGACCTAGCAGAGAACAGGCACAATTTTTCAGATCGCGGTTCCGCGAGGAACCTTCAGGCAACCCGAACTACGAAACCCCAACGCTCCTGCTGTTCAGCGGCTGGTCATAAAAGCCTGCCATCAACCATGCGTCGCCCCCCATCCTGGCCGGTCAGTCGCCCCGCAACGCAATTCCTTGTTACCGGAGCACCGACCGGACAAGATCGGTCGCTGCGACGACTAGGACAAATTGCTTTGGACAATCATCGCTCACGGGTCGCGCGACCCCAACTGTGGCACCAGACGGGAGGATTCGCACTGGTTGAGGCCGTTCTCACCTCGCTGGTGATCTTCCTCGGCGTTTACCTCGCAGTTACAGTAATACAGCAGCGGCTGCAACGCGCGCGCTGCGATCATTTAGTCAGCGACCTCCGCACTTTCGCGGCGGCGTTTCAAAGTTTCAGAGTTCAGCAGGGTGCCTGGCCCGCGGCCAGCAATGGGATGGTCGCTCCCCCTCCGGGCATGGAAGCCTATCTGGAGGAAACGGCTTGGCGCAAGGGCAGTCCGTGGGGCGGAAATTACAGTTGGCTGACTCCCGACCAAGTCGTGCAAAACTACCATGGCATCGGCCGCGAACCCGACGCGACTGGAGCCATCGCTGTGACTGCTTTTTGGCTCAGTTCTCCGCTCGCACTCTCCCGGGACGATTTGCTCTACATTGATGGACAGATTGACGATGGCGATCTGACCACTGGCCGTTTCCGCACGGGCTTCAACGGCTGGCCTGTTTACCTTGTCTCCAAAAATCCGTGAAGCGCGATGTTTAATGTCACCCTAGTCAATCTGACTGCCGACGCCCGGACCGCCGACGTCGAGCTGGGCGTTTCCAAACGGGGAAATTTCACGGCGCTGGAACTGGCCGCTCTGCTGGAAACCTTTCGCGAACTGGATCCGGTGCAAAACATCAGCGATCCGGAAATCAGAGTGCAGACGGCGCGGGAGAGTTACTTTATCCGCACCGAGCAGAAAAAACTTTTTCTCTACAATTCCCGCAACCGGGAGGATCCGGCCTACGTGCTCACGGTAGCCGAAATCATCGCGGAACTCGACGGCACCGCCGCCGCGGCCCGCACGGCAGTTCCTTTCGCCATGACCTCTGGTTTGGGAGATCGCCTCTTGTCCGAGGAGGTCGCGCTTCGCGAACCCAAGCCTGTTTCGCGGAGACGGACGGCCGCGAAGATCGCCGCCACCTGCCTTTTGGGAGCGACGATCATTTATTTGAAAACTCCGTGGGATCAAGGCGACGAACAGCCCGCACTCAGTCGGCTTGAACCGACCGAGCTCGCTGCCTATCAACTTTCTTTGCCCGGTGTTTACATGACCGGGAACCAACCCGGGCAACATGGGTTGGTGGTGATGGCAAACGGCGGCCTGAAAATATTCCAACTGAACTCGCAGGCGGCGCCGAGCGTGCTCCAAGCCAATTACAGCTTGGGACAGTTGGGCACCAAACTCCACCTGCAGACGAACCAACCCGGCGGGCTGATCCAAGCCGCCGATCGCAACACCTTGATCTATTGCAACGAAGTTTACATCCGCATTCGCTGACAGCCGACAGGACTGGCTACAGGTCACCGTTGTGGCGAAATTATCCACCCGCAATTCCAGCCGGCAGCTCCGACGGGGCCAAACCCATCCTGACCCCATACCCGAATAACTGACGTCCAAAGACCGCGCCCCATATCCACTCAAATGCCGACAACGGTGCATAAGCCTCAAGGTGAGCGATTGCCTTCTGATCGCAGGTCGCTCACGGGCGGCTTCACGATTGCCGAGGTGGCCATGAGCATGCTGGTGCTGGCGATGGCGATCAGCACGGCACTTATCGTGATGCAGCGCACAAATCTGGCCATCGATACCGCCCGAAATCTTTCCACGGCCGGTAGCATCATGCAATGCGAGATGGAAAAGGAGCGGCTCTTCACTTGGACCCAAGTCAGCGACAGCACATATCAGCCGACCATCGATCCCAGCCTCTTGCGTAACCCGGCGGTTGCGGGTCGCTTCACTTTGTCCCGCACGCTCGCTTCGCTCTCCAACCACTCCAGTCAGATGGTGCAAATCACCCTGACCGTCACCTGGCGAAGTTACGACGGCCACAGCCTCACCCGCAGCTACACGACCTATTATTGCCAGAAAGGGCTCTACAATTACATCTACGCTCACAATTAACCGGAAACTTGGTGCCACGCGTGCGTTCACCTTGGTGGAAGTCATGGTGGCCGCCGCGCTGAGTGGCATTGTGCTGCTGGGCGTGCTCACCACCAATCTGCAGCTGATGGGGAGCGGAGTCCGGCTGACCCAGTATGCCGAGATGGAATCACAGGTGCGCCGCAGTCTCGAAAAATTTGGCGGTGATTTGCGGAATGCGAAGGATTTCAAATGGAACTCAGCCAGCGATATCACCCTCACCCTGCAGGACGCGACCCAAGTGACTTACGCCTGGACGGCCGCCACCCAAAGCCTGTTTCTGGTGCCGGGGGCGAACAGCACGGTGACTGCCGGCCGGTATTACTTGGTGACCGGGATTCCCCCGCTGGCCAACGGCAGCGCCGGCCTGACCTTTGCCCGGTTCGACCGCGACGGCAATGCTGCCACCACTGACTTGGCAACCAAGCGGGTGCTGCTGACGATGACGGTTGGCCGTCAGGCCGGGCTTTTCGCCGCGGCCACGGAAAACTCAGTATCAGCCAGTTTCACCCTGCGCAACAAACCCACCAGCTGATGCCGCATAATCCTTCAACCCTGCGCACCACCCGGCACCGCTTGGCCGGGAATAGAGGCAGCTTGCTCATCACCGCGATGCTGCTGGCGACGGCGATCGCGATCGGGTTGGCCGGTTACATCAGCCTCAGCCGCACTTCGCTCAAACTGGCGCACCGGACTTTTTTTGTTAACGACGCCCGCAATCTGGCCGAGGCTGGTTTGGAGGAGGCCATCTACAGTTTCAACCTGATGGGTTCCGGCACACCCAAAGCGACAGCTTGGGCCGGATGGACGATTTCCGGCACCAACGCGACGCGCACGCTGACCCCGTTCAACCGGGACCAAAACGCCGTCGGGATTGTGAAAGTTTTTGTTTACGCCTATGGCGGCAGCGACGCGAATCCCTACGCGGTCTCCTCAGCCACCATCACCCCGTTCG
>JANXWT010000195.1 GCA_025351035.1 Opitutia bacterium
CACCGTGGCTCGCCATGCCGCCTTCCCATACGCGAAGGATCGCGAGCGGGTCTGCGGCGAGCGTCCCTGTTTGGTAGAGCACAAAGTAGCCGAGACGGCCTCCAATGATCACGCCCATCACGAGGTGCAGCACGAGGTCGGTCGCCGCGTTGGCGTCGAGCGGACTGCGCCCCGCTTTATGGTAGCGGTGCAACAGCCAGCCCGCGACCACAAAGCCCAGCAGGTAGGCGAGGCCGTAGTAGCGGATGCCAAAGTTCTCGCCGAACTGGAATAGAAACGGACTGAGAGTGTGGGCCCAATAGGCGAGAGGCAGCGGCGCGGGCATGAGAAAATGAATCGTTTACGACGGGAAACTGGACTTGTCGCCGGCTTTCTTCGTCCGGTTCTGACGCTGGCCCTTGGAGCGGGCGAACTCTCGCATGTCCACGGCCACATCGTCTTTCTCAAAGATTTCGCGACCAAGAATGTGCTCCATGACGTCTTCCATGGAGATTACGCCGGAGGTGGCCCCGAATTCGTCGACCACGACGGCGAGCTGCTGATGCGTCTTGAGGAACTGCTGGAGCGCTTGGGCGACGGTCACCGTCTCGGGGATGAATTGGACTTCTTGCATGAGCTTTTCGACGAGTTCGAAGTCATGATCATTAGCCTTGGTCTTGAGCAGATCGCGCCGGCGCACGAGCCCGACAATATCGTCGAGATTTTTCCCATAGACCGGGATGCGGGCGAACGGGATATTGGGGTATTCGTGGAAAATCTCGCCGATCGTCGCGTTGCGAGGGAGGGCGGTGACGACGTTGCGTGGTGTCATCACCTCGTGGACGCGGACATTGTCGAGAGTGAGTGCATTGGTGATAATGCTGCTCTCGCTGTGCGAAAGTGTGCCCTCTTGCGCCCCTTTTTCGGCCAGCAGCGTGATCTCGCGGTCGGCGGCGTGATACTGGGACTTCGTGGGCAGCATCCGGCGGACGATCTGCTTGCAAAGCCAGGTGACAGGAAAGAGAAACCGGCGCATGCCGTGCAACGGGTAGATGATATGCGGCAACAGGACGGGCCGGAAGTTCACTCCGAGGTTCTTAGGAATCACTTCGGAGAAAATCAAAATGCCAAACGTCATCCCACCCGAGATGAAACCAAGTGCCGGGTGGCCGAAGAGATCCGCCCCCAACGCGCCCACGATGACGGATCCGAGCGTGTGTGCCATGGTGTTGAGCGTGAGGATCGACGAGATCGTCTCGTCCATGTGGTGCCGAAAGTGCTCGAGCAGCAGGCCGCGGGCGGGTTTGCTCCGCTTGAGCGATTCCACGTCGGCGGTGGTTGTGCTCAGGATGATTGCCTCCAGCAACGAACACCAGAAGGAGATCGCGAGAGTAAACACCACGGCAAAGACGAATCCGAACATACCGTCCTTTAGGCCCGAAGCGCCGTCTGAACACAATTTCTTTTGAACCACCGCGGTCGGGGTAATTCCTCCCTTTGTAGGCAATGTTTCCTTGCGGGTCGTCCGGGCACCGCGCTTAGTCCTCGTATGAGCGCCCTCAAAACGACGCCCCTCAACGCGTTTCACCGCCAGCACGGCGGCCGCATGGTGGACTTCGCCGGCTGGGATATGCCGGTCCAATATCGAAGCATCCTCGAGGAGCACAAAGCGGTGCGCACGACCGCCGGCCTCTTCGACGTGAGCCACATGGGGGAGGCCGATGTGCAGGGTCCGGAGGCACTCAAGTTTCTCCAGCACCTCGTCACCAACGACTGCAGTAAACTCTTCCCGGGCCGCGTCCTCTACACAGTCATGTGCTATCCACACGGCGGCGTAGTGGATGATCTGCTCGTCTATATGCGCGGCCTCGACGACTATTTTCTGTGCATCAACGCCGGGAACATCGACAAGGATATCGCGTGGATGCAGGAGCAGGCCAAGGGCTTTAATTGCACCGTAGTCGACCGCTCGGCCGACTATGGCCAGCTTGCCGTCCAGGGCCCGAAGGCCACGGCGCTCGTGCAGACACTGACCAAGACCAATCTCGTTGACGTGAAATATTATCACTTCACCGACGGCGAAGTCGCCGGCGTGAAGTGCATCATTAGTCGCACCGGTTACACCGGCGAAGACGGCGTTGAACTTTACTGCGCCGCCGGTGATGCCGCGCGGCTGGCTGACGCGGTGTTTGCTGCGGGCGGACCGTTCGGACTCGAACTAACCGCGCTTGGTGCGCGCGACAGTCTGCGCCTCGAAGCGGGTTTCCCGCTCTACGGCCACGAAATCACCGAGCACATCAATCCCATCTCGGCTGGCCTCGGTTGGGTGGTGAAGTTCGACAAGGGCCCGTTCATCGGCTCCGACGTTCTCCAAGTGGCCAAGACCAACGGCCCGGCGAAGAAAATTATTTTCTTCAAAACCGATGATCGCCGCATCGTGCGCGCCGAGACATCCGTGCTCGACGCATCCGGCGCGCAGGTTGGCGTGGTTGTTTCCGGCACGCTGTCGCCGATTCTCAACGAGGCCATCGGCTCGGCACTCGTCGATTCGGCTGTCGCTAAGAACCCACTGTGCGTCGACATCCGCGGCACGAAAATCAATTTGCAACTCGTCAAGCCGCCCTTCGTCCCATTGAAGAGGAATTGATTGGCCATCAAGAACACAAAACTCCGATGGCCAACGAAACTCGAAATGCGCCTATAGGC
>JANXWT010000202.1 GCA_025351035.1 Opitutia bacterium
CGGATCGAGCGTCAGCACGCCGCCGAACACCGGGCCGGCGGTCGCACCGGCGAGCAACGTGCCGCCGAGCGCCGAGAGCAGCGCGACGATGGCGAGCACGGCGTTGAGGCGCACGCGGGCCTCGGGCGCGAGCTTGCGGCCGGCGACGAGATCGAAGCCGAGCACGACGAGGGCGCCGAGCACGAGGGCGGCCTCGGGCAGCAGCGCGCGGGTGAGTCCGGCATAGTCGGCGGTCATGGCGCACCTCCCTTCAGCACCGCTTGGAAGAGCGGCGATTGCAGTGCGGGGTTGATCCAGTCGAGGAGAATGTCGGGTTTCAAACCGATGAGGATGGTCGCGGCGAGCAGGAGCACGGTGCCGGATTTCTCGGCGAGCGTGATCGGCGCGAAGTCATGATGCTCGTGGCCGGTCGCATTCGCGGGCTTGGCGCCGAAGAACGCCGCCTGAATCGCGCGGAGCGTGAACGCGCCCGCGATCAGCACGCCGACGGCGGCGGAGAGCGCCCAGACCGGCGAGGTTTTCCACGTGCCGATGAGAATCGTGAGTTCGGCCGGGAAACCGCTGAAGCCCGGCATGCCCATCGAGGCGAGACCGGCGATGACGAACGTGACGGCGGCGAACGGCAGCAAGCGGAAGAGCGGCATGGCGCGCAGATCGGCGAGTTGGCGGGTGTGCGTGCGTTCGTAGACCATGCGGCCGACGACGGCGAAGAGCAGTCCCGCGATGACGCCGTGCGAGAACATCTGGAGCACAGCGCCGCTGACTGCGCGCGGGTTGGCGGCGGCGAGGCCGAGGAGCACGAAGCCCATGTGGCTGACGCTCGAGTAGGCGATGACGTATTTGAAATCCTCCTGGATCAGTGCGACGAAGCCCGCGTAGAGGATGCCCGCGATGGCGAGCCACGCGATATAGGGCGCAAAGAACGCGAGGCCGGCAGGGAAGAGCGGCATGGCGACGCGCAGGCAGCCGTAGGCGCCGAGTTTCATGACGACGCCCGCGAGGAGCATCGAGGCGCCGGTCGGCGCGGCGACATGGCCGGTGGGCGCCCAGGTGTGGAAGGGGAAAATGCCCGCGAGCACCGCGAAGCCGAGGAAGACGAGACCGAACATGCCGAGCTGCTGCGCGCGCGAGAAGTGCGCCGCGGCGGCCGCGAGATCGCCGAGCGCAAAGCTGTGCGCGCCGCCGGCCGCGTAGGCCCAGAGCAGGCCGGCGAGCACGAGCGCGCTGCCCGCGAAGGAGTAGAGCACGAGTTTCATCGCGCCGTATTCGCGCACGGCGGGCGAACCCCAGTTGGCGATCAGAAAATATTTCGGGACGATCGCGATTTCGTAGAAGACGAAAAACATGAACGCGTCCGCGCTGAGGAACACGCCGTAGACGCCGCCGATGAGCGTGAGGTAGAACGCAAAAAATTCATTGGCGCGCTCCTCGATGTTCCAGGAGAAAAGAATGCCGGCGATGGCGGCGAGGCCGGTGAGCACTAGGAGCGTCAGACTGATGCCGTCGGCCGCGAGGTGGTAGCGCACGCCCATCTCGGGAATCCACGAGACGTTCACGATGGGCTGCAGGCCGGCGCTGGGAACGAAGCCGACCGCGGCGACGAGCACGAGGAGCCAACTGGCGACGGCGGTGGTCAGCGCGATCCAGCGGGCGGTGTTGGCTGCGCGCGAACCCGCCAGCAGCGCGAGCAACGCGCCGGCGAAGG
Source organism: Opitutia bacterium (assembly GCA_025351035.1). Taxonomy (GTDB): domain Bacteria; phylum Verrucomicrobiota; class Verrucomicrobiia; order Opitutales; family Opitutaceae; genus JACQFT01. The sequence continues at coordinate 1,706 of JANXWT010000202.1, forward strand.
AAAGGTAGATGGCGTAGGGCAGCAGGTTCATGGCAGGAGCCGCGGAGAAAGAGATCCGGATTGAACCACAAAGGCACAAAGACACGGAGCGAAGCCGCAGAATTCAGACAGAGAGATTTCTTCTCTGCGTCTCTGTGTCTCGGTGGTGAATGTCTTTGTTTTCATTTGGCGGCCCAAGTCGTGACGAGCGGATTGATGAGGCCGGCGAGCAATTGCGGCGCGAAGCCGAGGAGGAACATCAGCGCGATGCCCGGGAGCAGCGTGGCGAGTTCGAGACCGTCGAGATCGGCGAAGTTTTTCGCGCCGCCAAGGCTTCCGCACTTGTCGCCGCCCGCCCCCGGGCCGTGAAATACTTTCTGCCAGAACGTGAGCAGGAAGAATGCAGTGGCAAAGAGACCGAGACAGGCGACGGCGGCGGCGTAGGGCGCGAGACCGAACACGCCGCGGAAGATGAGGAACTCGCCGACGAAGCCGTTGAGGCCCGGCAGACCGATCGAGGAGAACA
>JANXWT010000214.1 GCA_025351035.1 Opitutia bacterium
CGCGTCGATGTTCCCCGGCCGCGCCGCTACGCTCTGGACCGTCGTCAACCGCAATGAATACGACCTCGCCGGTGATCAGCTCCGCGTCGCGCATCGCGAGGGCCGCAGCTACTACGACGCCTGGAATGGCACGCCACTCAAGCTTGTGCTGAAGGACGGTTTCGCGACCCTCGCCTTCCCTCTCGAGAGCCGTGGTTTCGGCGCCGTGCTGGCGGTGGAACGCGACGCGAAGCTCAAGAACCTGTCCGCCTTTCTGCGCGAGCGCCGCTCGCTCACGCGCACGCCATTGCAAAGCCTCTCCGCCGAGTGGCGCCACCTGCCGCAGAAGCTCGTGCCCATCGCGCCGACGCGGCGTATCGCGAAAGCGCCGCCCGGCATGGTCACGATTCCCGTCGGCGAGTTCGAGTTCCGGGTCACGGGCGTCGCGATCGAGGGTTTCACCTGGCGCGGGCACGACGTGCAATACCCGTGGGAAAACTCGCCGCGGCGCTCGCACCTGCATCAGCTCAAGCTGCCGGCCTTCCACATCGACCGCTTCCCGGTCACGAACGCCCAGTTCAAGGAGTTCATGGATGCGACGGATTACCATCCGGCCGACGACCACAACTTCCTCCGTGACTGGAAGCGCGGCGCCCCGCCCCGCGGCACCGAGAAGAAGCCGGTGACCTGGGTATCGATCGAGGACGCCCGGGCCTACGCCGCCTGGGCCGGCAAGCGCCTCCCCCGCGAATGGGAGTGGCAATACGCCGCCCAAGGCCCCGACGGCCGTCTCTTCCCCTGGGGCAACGAATGGAATGCCGCCCATGTCCCCGCTCCCAACCGCGGGCGCACAATTCTGCCTCCGGCCGACGTCGACGCGCACCCGGGCGGAGCCAGTCCCTTCGGCGTCATGGACCTGGTCGGCAATGTCTGGCAATGGACGGACGAGTTCCGCGACGAACACACCCGGGCCGCCGTGCTGCGGGGCGGCAGTGCCTATCAGCCCCAGACCTCGCACTGGTATTTCCCGCAGGCCTACCAGCTCGACCAGCACGGCAAATACCTCCTCATGGCCCCCGGCAAGGACCGCAGCGGCATGCTCGGCTTCCGCTGCGCGGTCGACGCCGGCTGAAAGACTGCAACCCACTCCATGCGTAGCAAACTTTTCGTGCCCGGCTCCCGGCCGGAACTTTTCCCCAAGGCCCTCGCCGGCCAGGCCGACGCCTTGAGCTTCGACTTGGAGGACTCCGTGCTCGAGACAGCCAAGGCCGAGGCGCGGTGCCTCATTGCGCAGGTCTTGCTATCGCCCGAGTCGGCCGCGTCGAAAAAAATCCTGATCGTGCGCGTGAACGGCCTCACGACCCCGCATTTCGAGGCGGACCTCGCCGCGGTGGCCGGTCCGCGCCTCGATCTGGTCAATGTCCCTAAGGTGGAGTCGGCCGACGACATCCACACCGTCACCCGGACCCTTGCCCGTCTGGAGGCGGAGCGCGGCCTCGCCCGCCCCATCGGCATCTTGGCCAATGTAGAGTCGCCCCGCGGGCTCCGGCTCGCGGCGGAGATCGCCGGCGCCGATCCGCGCGTCGTGGGACTGCAGGTCGGTTTCGCCGATCTCCTCGAGCCCCTCGGCATCGATCGCGCCGATGCCGCCGCCATCCACCACCTCCAACTTGCAGTTCGCCTCGCCGCCGGCGAAGCGGGCATCTGGGCCTGCGACGCGGTGTATGCGAACTTCAAGGATGCCGAAGGCTTCCGCACCGAGGCACTCGCCGCCAAGCGCTTGGGTTACATCGGAAAATCCTGCATCCATCCGAGCCAGATCGCCCTGGCCAACGACGTCTTCCGGCCAACCGATGAGGAGATAACCATTGCGCAACGCATCGTGGATGCCGCGGGCAATGCGAACGCCGGGGCCTTCACCGTCGACGGCCGTATGATCGACGCGCCATTCATCCGGCGCGCACGCGCCGTCCTTGCCATCGCCCGCCAGTTGCCGCCCCCGGCGGCGTGACGCGTCATGCCGCTGAAGAAACGCGATTACGACCCCGGGGCCCGCGGCCCCTTGCGCGGCATTCGCGTGCTTGATCTCTCGCGGCTTTTCGCCGGCAACGTGCTGACCCAGATCCTCGGCGATTTCGGGGCCGAGGTCATCAAGGTCGAGCCGCCCGAGGGCGACACGCTGCGCGCGTGGCAGACCCAAGGCGTGTCCACGCACTGGAAGATTTATGCGCGCAACAAGAAGAGTCTCGCGCTCGACCTGCGCAAGCCCGCCGCCATCGACCTGCTGCGCCGGCTGGTCCCCTCGGCCACGTTGCTGATCGAGAGCTTCCGCCCCGGCGTGTTGGAAAAGATGGGCCTCGCTCCCGTGGATCTGCTTGCCCTCAACCCGAAGTTCACCGTCGTGCGCATCTCGGGCTGGGGTCAGGACGGCCCCTACAGCCAGCGGCCCGGTTTCGGCACCATCATCGAGGGCATGTCGGGCTTCGCCGCCATCAACGGGTTTGCGGACCGCGAGCCGGTGCTGCCCCCGATGTATCTGGCCGACGGTGTCGCCGGTCTCTACGGCGCCTCGGCCGTCATGATCGCCCTGCGCGAAGTCGAGCACAACGGCGGCCGGGGCCAGGTCATCGACCTGCCGCTGCTCGACCCGTTGTTCGCCATCCTCAGTCCGCAGGCGGCCAACTACCGGCTCACGGGGAAGGTCAAGCCGCGCACCGGCAGCCGCTCGACCAACTCCGCCCCGCGCAATGCCTACCTGTGCAGCGACCGCAAGTATGTCGCGCTCTCCGCCTCGACCCAGGGCATGACCGAGCGCCTGTTCTGTGCCATGGGTCGTGTCGACCTGATCGATGACCCGCGTTTCCGCACCAACGCGGACCGGGTAAAAAACGCCGCAGAGCTCGATGCCATCATATCCGCTTTCATGGGCCGGCACACACAGGCGGTGAATGTGGCGTTCTTCGAGAAGGCCGAGGTCACCGTCGGCCCGATCTACGACGTGCCCCAGATCCTCGAGGATCCGCACTTCATCCAGCGCGAGATCATCGCCGACTACCCCGATCCGGAGACCTCCGGCCTCGCCATGCATCACGTGGTGCCGCGCCTGCTCGGCACTCCCGGCTCGATCCGCACCCCCGCCCCCCGGCTGGGCGAGCACAACCGCGCGCTCCTGACGGAATTGGGCGTCGACGACTCCACCTACGCCCGGTTGCGCGCCGCGGGCGTGGTGATCGAGGCCGCCCAAAAATAATGACGACGGAGAATCAGGCCGCGACCATGACATCCGGCGGCAGCGGTCTCTCCTTTGGACGCGAGGACCAGTCGGAAAGCGCGCGTCTCCGCGCAGCCCTGATCCTTGTGGGCTCCGGTTATCTGTTCCTGACGCTGTGCGACTACCGCGAAGGCATCTCCAACCTCGCCCTCCGCTATCTGCTCAAGGACAACCTGCACCTGACGGCGGTCCAGCTCGCCGGTTTCTTTTTTGTCACCAAGCTGGCGTGGTATTGCAAGCCGTTCGCCGGCCTGCTCGCCGACAACGTGCGGCTTTTCGGCACCCGCCGGAAGGGATACCTGGTCGCTTTTTCCGCCCTAGCCGCGGGCCTGTGGTTTGCGCTGACCTTTGCCCACGGCACCTACGAGTCCATGTTGTGGCTGGTGCTGGCCATCAACTTCGCGCTGATGATGGTGCACACGACGCTCGGCGGCATGCTTGTCGAGGTGGGTCAGGCGCTCCGCGCCACCGGCCGCATCAGCGCGGTGCGCAGCGGCACGGAGAGCTTCGGCTGGCTCGTGGCGGGACTGTCCGGCGGCTGGATTGCCACGCGCCTGCTCCATTACGGTTTTCTGATCAACGCGGCCCTCATGTTCATCTTGGTTGTGATCTTCGCCAGGATGCTGCGCGAAAACGGCGGTGGTCCGGCCGCCGGGCCCGACAAACCCCGGTGGACCTGGGCGCATTTCCGGGAGCTGTTCCGACAGAGGACACTCTGGACGGCCGCCGGTTTCTGGGTGCTCATCAGGTTCTCGCCGGGATTCGGAACGCCGCTGTTTTATTACCAGAGCGAGACCATCGGACTCTCGCCGCAATCCATCGGCTATCTCGGCTTCATCTCGGCGGCGGCCGGGTTGCTCGGCAGCCTGTTCTACATGCGGATCTGCCGCCGCATCGCCCTCGGCCAGCTGCTCTGGGTGGGTGTGGGCCTGCACGCGGCCTCCTCACTGGCATATTTTGGATATCGGTCGATGGGCACGGCTATCGTGATCGAGGCGCTGTATGGGC
>JANXWT010000222.1 GCA_025351035.1 Opitutia bacterium
GCCGTCGGAGTGGCGGACGACGAACACGGTCTGCCCGATGGTGGCGACGCCGCCGAGAATCTTGCCGACGGCGATACGACCGACGTAGTCGCTCCAATCGATGTTGGAGACGAGCATGTGAAACGGCTCGTTCGGTTTCGCGAACGGCGGAGGGACGTGGTCGAGAATCGTCTGGAAGAGCGGGCTCATGTCCTTCTTCTCTTCGCCGAGGTGCATCATCATGTAGCCGTCGCGCCCGGAACCGTAGACGACGGGTGCATCGAATTGCTCCTCGGTGGCATTGAGCTCCATGAGGAGTTCGAGCACCTTGTCATACATCTTGGCCGGCTCGGCGTTCTCGCGGTCGATTTTGTTGATGACGATGACGACCTTGAGGCCGTGGTGGAGCGCCTTGCGGAGCACGAAACGGGTCTGCGCCTGCGGGCCGTCATAAGCGTCGACGACGAGGAGCACGCCGTCGACCATGCGGAGGGCGCGCTCGACTTCGCCGCCAAAATCCGCGTGGCCCGGAGTGTCGACGATGTTGACGATTTTGTCCTTCCAGTGGACAGAGGTGTTCTTCGCCCGGATCGTGATGCCCTTTTCCTTCTCGAGGTCCATCGAGTCCATGGCGCGTTCCTCGACGCGCTGGTTGGCGCGGTAAACACCGCCCTCCTTGAGGAGTTTGTCGACCAGCGTGGTTTTGCCGTGGTCAACGTGGGCGATAATGGCGATATTGCGGATGCTCTGGTTCATGGCCGGATGTGTCTTCTTTGAGTGCGTAAACGGTGACGGTGCAGCCCGGCTCGGCGCTTGGCAAGAAGGAAGCCAACCTCGTCGGCAAAATCACAAAATTGCGGTCCGCGTTCCCTGAAAACGAAGAAACCCCAACGGTCAGCGCGCCGGGCCGGACTCCACCGATAGGTTCCGGGAAGAGTCACAGACCCAACGCGCTGACAAAGGGGTTGCTCTAAAAAGATTGAGGCCCGGAAACCTTGCGGTTCCCGGGCCAAAATCGGGGGTGGGTGCTCGCCACGCACTCTTTCCCGTTCGCACAGCATTGGGCGCCTCGCATGTTAGCGGGCCGTGTGCTCCCCGACGCTACTCATCGCGGCATGCGATGCTGTCGGTCTCATAGCGGGACCGTTCCGGACTTTTCAGCCGCGGAATTTATCGAGTGAGGCCTCTCCGCCCGGTTCGAGCCCACCTGCCGATGGGTTTATCGCCGGACGGGTGTTGGCACGCCTGCAACGTCTGCGTTTCGCACCAACACCTTGACCACGGGGACGGCCCCGGCTTTTGGCCGGGCGTTTGCCCCGTGCAACGGGTCTGACCTCTTACCTCTCAGGTTGCGTTCGACTTGCAGTTGGGTAACGCGGTTTTGCGCGTCGCCCCAAGGAGGAGGTTTTGCGAGCTTTGCCAGACTCGCCCGCTCCCCGCCGCGCCGTGTCGCTTTCGCGCCCCGCCGTGTAGGCCGGGCCTTTTGGAAGGGTGGACCTCCCGAGACACTGCGCTGCGTCCTGGTCATACAGTAGCAACCATAACCCTCTGGGTAACTGCATCAGTGCGGGACCTGAAACTGGCCCCGGACCTGACTCGGCTCGGACACGGTTTCTGACATCGCGCCTCACCGCACAGCTCCTTTGTCGCAAAACTGGATCGGCTGCGACGCCGTCCAGAGGAACCGGTGATATTTGCCTGCCTGCGGCTCGCGCCGCTGAGGGGATGACAGCACCAGTTGCAGTCATCCTTTCCCCGGTTGCCCGGGATTATCCCAGTCGCGCCTTCAGCGGGTTTTTCATGCCGCCGCGCTGCGACTGTTCTATCAAGGAACGAAGGAAAGATGCGACGTCGTTCTCGAAAGTGAAGGGTTTCTTCCTCTCATCTTGTTCACCGGCCGGGCGCGGTGAATAACTTGTGCCGCCCCGGTTGCTCGCGGGTTATTCACATATTTCATATCTGCGCTTCCTGCCTGCTCCGTGCGAACTGCCCATATATGAACTCGAATCCGCCCTCGTGGCGGCGGTTAAGGGACAAGGCTGATTGTTGCCTCAGCCTAGGGCTTGGTGCTGGTCATCAGTTCGGCGAGTCCGATGGCCTCGATTTTCGTGTCGAGCAGATAGCGGTGGGTGCCGGGATGAACCACCCACAGGTGGTCGAGTTTTAGGTCAGCCAAGGCCACCCGCATCGATTTGGTGGTGGCGGGGGTGTCAGTGAACTTGAATTCAAAACCAAACCGGCGGCCTTGGCGGATTAGAAACAGATCAAGTTCTGCGCCGGCATGAGTCTGCCAGAAATACGTGTCCCGGGTGGGGAAACGGCTGATCACCTGTTCTAGGGCGAACCCCTCCCACGAGGCGCCGAGCTTGGGATGGGAGTGCAAGGTGTGGCGATCCGGGATGCCCATGAGAGTGTGATACAGGCCGCTGTCCCGTATGTAGATTTTTGGAGCCTTGGTCTGGCGCTTGCCAAGGTTCTCGAACCAAGGCGCCAACTGGCGCACAAAGAGCGCCCCGGTCAGTGCATCAAGGTAGGTGCGGGTGGTCTGATCACTGACGCCGAGGGAGCGCCCGAGTTCAGAGGCGTTCCAAGTCTGGCCATGGTAGTGGGCGAGCATGGTCCAGAAGCGCCGCACTGCTGCCGAGGGCAAATTGAAGCCGAGCTGTCCGAGATCACGCTCCACAAAGGTGCGGATAAAATCGTCCCGCCAAGCGACGCTCTGGGTCTCGCTGGCCGAGAGATAGGAACGGGGAAAGCCGCCGCGCTGCCAAAGTCGCACCACATTGGCCGGGCCGGCTTCCTCGATGGTGAAGCCCGCCAGATCGATAAACGCGATGCGGCCGGCGAGCGACTCGGAGGACTGGCGTAGCAGCTCGACCGAGGCGCTGCCCAGCACCAAATAGCGGGCGGGCAGAGGATGCCGGTCGGCCAGGACCCGGAGCACCGAGAACAGGTCGGGGCGCCGCTGCACTTCATCCAGCACCACCAGTCCGCGCAGGCCGGCCAAGGTCTGCATGGGCTGGTCCAGCAGGGCGAGGTCGGCCGGATTTTCCAAGTCGAGAAACGTCGCGGGCCGGCCGGCGGCAAGCTGGCGGGCTAGGGTGGATTTGCCGCACTGCCGCGGCCCGAGCAAGGCCACCACAGGACTCGTGGCGAGGGCGCGCCGAATCGCGGCTAAGGCGGAATTGCGGGGGATGGAGCATTTCACTTTCCTTGCATATACGAGGCATCATCTCGAATATGCAAGAAAGTAATCCAAGCAATCCAGTCGATTCTATCGAGTGAATCCTAGCGGCCAGCAGTCGCGCGCCGGTTATTCACAGCTGCGAGAGATTGAACAGAATTGACAGGGGGCCGCTGCCTTGGGCTTTTGCTGCTTCATTCGGTCCATTCTGATGATTCTGTCCAACTCATGCCCACGCCGCGCGAACTCCCCATCTACGAACTCGAATCCGCCCTCGTGGCGGCGGTTCGTGCGCAGGGTCGGCTCATCGTGCAGGCCCCAACTGGTTCCGGCAAGTCCACGCAGGTGCCGCAGATGCTGCTCAACCACGGTCTGCTCGACGCGGGCGAAGTCGTGGTGCTCCAACCGCGCCGGCTCGCGGCGCGCATGTTGGCCAAGCGCGTGGCCGAGGAAGTCGGCACCAAACTCGG
>JANXWT010000224.1 GCA_025351035.1 Opitutia bacterium
GGCACGCCTTGCGGCAAGCGCGTCCATTGCACGCGCATGAACTCCGCCGGCACAAGGGCTTCGTTTTCGCGGGCGTCGTCCACGACGAGCGGCAGGACGAAGGGCATGCCCTCGGCCATCAAGTGCGTGCGCTCCGCTGCGAGTTTCCACTCCAACCGGAAGTATCCTTCCCCGCGCGCCTGCGTGTGCTGCGAAATGATCGGGAGAAACAACGCGCAATCCTTGATCTGCCGCCGGATCTGTTGGTCCCACGCATCGCCGCCGCGCAGTTCGCTTTGGTCGAACCACACCTCCACGCCGAAGCCGCGCAGCGCCTCCGCAATGCGCCGCGCCGCGTCCGCGTCCTCACGGGCGTAGCTCAGGAAAACGGCTTTGGTGGGTTCGGACATCGCTCAAAACAGCGGCGCGTTGTTCTTCGGGTCGGCGAGCAGCGCCTCGAAGCGCGGGTCGTCGCGCAGCGGGAGCCAGAGGGGGGTAATGCGGGCGAAATGAACGTTTAGGCCGTAGGGCGTGCGCAGCAGACGGGCGGCCTCGGCCATAGCGCGGTCCTTGTCGCCGGTCCAAGCATAGACTTGCGCCAGCGTGGCACGCTGATTGGGGCCGAGCACGGCGTCGACCGATTCAGGGATTATTTCGACGGCTTTGTGGGCGCAGCGCAGCGCCTCAGCATCGTGGCCCACAAAGGCGTGGAGCAAAGCGAGGTTGGCCCACAGGGTCGCGTTGGCCGGCTGCGCTTCGAGCAATGCCAGATATTGCGGGATGAGTTTCTCGGTCTGCGCGTGGACGGCGGCCAGATCCTTGGCGCCGAGCAGACTCACAATCACGTCAAAGTCCCTCGCCCAACGCAGCGAGTCAAAAGGATCGAGGTAAGGATACTCCCGGTCGCGTTTCACCGCCTCCGTCCAATCGCCGGAAATTCTCGGCATGAGCCTGTATAAGAACCGCCGGCTGTTCGCATTCTCCGGCGCTTCTTTCAGGCCCGTCATCATCTGCTGAAACTCCTTGGTCGAGCCCCGGGCACGAAATGGCACCGAGGTGGCCTGGGCGACGATAATAGGATTATCCGGGGAAATCTCGGCCCCGCGTTGCATGACAGAGGCTGCCTCGTCAAATTGCCGGAGCTGCGACAAGGTCTCGCCGAGGGTTGAAATGGTGTTCGTGTCGCGTGGGTCGAGTTCCACCGCATGACGCAGGTTTGCCAGTGCCTCGGCCCAGCGCGCCTGCCGCCGCCTGATAAATCCCAACTGCACAAAGGCCTCGGGGGAATTGGGCCGGATGAGCAGGAGACGCTGATACTGCTCGGCGGCGCGCCCGTAGTCCCGGTAGCCATAATAGTAATAGCTGCCCAACATCTCGACGACCACCGGGTCGTCAGGAGCGAGCCGCATGGCCGTGTCGATCGCGGCCTTGGCCTTGGCCAGCCGCTCCGGCGTGTGATCTTCGTCGCCAAATACAGCCAGGGCATGGGTCACCGCGAGGTAACCCCACGCGCCGGCGAACCCGGGATCCAACTTCACCGCCTCTGCCAGCGCTGCCTCGGCTTGGGCGCGTGTCAGGTCGGTGCGCGAGCCGTTGATGCTCGCGCGGCCTTTCAGGTAAAGATCGTAGGCGGCCAGATTGGCGGTGGGGCGCTTCTCGATGAGCGACTTCTCCTGCGGTGACAGCGCGGCGGAAAGCGCACCGGCGATTTCCTGTGCGATAGCGGACTGGATGGCGAAAATATCCGTGAGGTCGCGGTCATAGCTCTTGGCCCAGACATGCTTATCGTTGCTCGTGTTGATGAGCTGGCCAGTGACACGGACCTTATTGCCGGACCGGCGGACGCTGCCCTCAAGCAGGTAGGCGACGCCGAGTTCCTGGCCGATCTGGCGCATGGTTTTGGTCGTGCCGCGATACTGGAGGACGGAGGTGCGGGAGATCACCTTCAACTCGGCCACGCCGGCAAGGTTGGTCAGCAAATCCTCGTGCACCCCGTCGGCGAAGAAGCCGGTGTCCTTGTCCTCGCTCATGTTGGTGAACGGGAGGACCGCGACTGATTTGTCGTGCACTTCGCGCGTAGCGGGAGCCGGAGCGGGTGCAGCCGGTTTCTTTTCCGCGACGGACGGCGGG
>JANXWT010000298.1 GCA_025351035.1 Opitutia bacterium
CGCGGTCCCCGTCGTCACGCCCGCCATGCTCGGCAAGCGCGTTTACACGAACATTTGCATGACCTGCCACCAGCAAAACGGTCAGGGCCAGGCCGGCGTTTATCCGCCGCTCGCCGGCTCCGAATGGGCGCAAGGCAACGAAGAGCGAATCATCCGCATCGTGCTCCACGGCCTCAACGGCCCGATCACGGTTGAGGGCAAGGAATTCAACAGCGCGATGGCTCCCCTCGGGGCCGTGCTGAAAGACGAGCAGATCGCCAACGCCCTCAGCTACGTCCGTCAAGAGTGGGGCAACAGCGCCCCCGAGGTGAAGGCTGAGACCGTCGCCCGCATCCGCGCCGAGACCGCCAGTCGCACACAGTCGTGGACCGCTGCCGAACTTCAGAAGATCGGCAACTGAGCCTGGCGTAGCTTTCGTCTCAGCGGCGGGCCGCTCATCGGGCCGGCCCTTCGTTTCTCAACGACCCATTGTCATCTATTATATGACAATGGCTCGGGGGGCCGGCTCAGCCGCGGCGAATTTCAGAACCGCGGAAGCGGATCGTGATCCGATACACTTTCTTCGAGCGACTGGAAATTTTGCCGGTCTTGAGGTCAACCGACTCGGGAATCTCGATGCGATGCACGTCGACCATCGCGTGATAGCCGCGCTCGGAAAAAATATCGATCAGCATCGCAAGCGCGGTGGGTTCGTCGAGGAGCGTGTCCTCGCTGTTCACCTGGGCATAGCCGGAGAGCGCGTGCCGGATCACGATCGGCATGACTTTCTTGTCGATGAGCGTGACGACGCGCTCAAAAACCTCCGGCATCGTCAGCGCGTAACCGTCGAGGCGTTTTACGAGTTCCTGCCGGGCGTGGACGATGATCTCGCTCGCCAGAGGGAGGGTGCGCAGGCGGTCGTAGGTGCGCGGGTCGAGTTCGAGCGAGCTCTGATAGTCGAGTTCCTTGACGATGTTGGTCTCGACCTCGTGGATCGAGCCTTCGGCGTTGATCAGGTGATAGTGGAAAATGTCCTTGAGCGAGAGGAGGGCGTCCCACGTTTGCTCCTTGAAAACGCGGTAGCGGCGCGCGGCGAGGGACTCGTCGAAGTCGGTGGCGCGTTCCTCCCAGAGTTGTCCGTGGCCGGTGCGGCGCACTTCGTTGTTGTGGAGCATGACCTCGCGGCCGCGCTTGAGCTGGCGGGTGACGCTCTCTTTCTCGTCGACGAAAAGAACCACGATCTGGATGACGGGCTGGCGGAAATGGATGCCGAGCGGCGTGCCGTAGAATTCGCGCCACAACTGGATCATTTTTTCGTAAAGCATCTTCAGGCACTCGACCTGCACCGTGGTGCGGGGGAAGCCGTCGAGGATGACACCGTCGCGATACTCGGGCTTGAGCAGGCGGCGGAACAAAATAGCGAGCACCTCGCGGTCGCCGATCATGCCGCCGGCGTCTTTGACCACCTTCATCTCAGGTGTATCGAGAAGCGAGCTCATCACGATGGGCGCGCACGTAAGCCCGCGGGCTTGGGCGATGAAGGGCGTGTTGGTGCCCTTGCCGGCACCGGGCGCGCCGCCAAGGAGGATGATCTCCTTCGGGAAACGCAGGCGGTCACGACCGAAATCCGCTTCGAGATCGGCCCAGATGGGATCGAAGATGATCTTCGCGTCCTTGATCTCGACGTCTGGTGGGGGAGCCGGAGTGGTGCTGGCGGGGGATGTCGGTGTGGGAGTCATGCCTACGCTGCGCAGCGTAGGCGGGCGGAGGTTCGCGAGGCGACAAAAATTGGCGAACTTCGCGAAACTTCAGCCGCCCTTGCGCGGGAGGACCTTGGCCGCCGTCTCCATCTGGCCGCGCGTGACGCCGATCTGATTGATCAATTTGAATTCCCGCCAGAGGTCGGCCCCGGAAATCTCGCCCCGCAAGAGCTGTCGGTAACGGCCGACGACGCGCATCAACTCGGCCGCGTCCTCGTTGAGAAACTCGATGCGGAACGAGCGCGCTCCGAGAACGAGGAGCCGGTCGGCGAACTCGGCGCCGGTCTGCGCGCGGGAATTGTAGACGGTGTTGCGGCAGCCGGCGTCGGCCTTCAGTGGGTGCTCGGCCCCGACGCGATCGCGCAGACTGACGGCCTGAGTGTCGCACGGCCGGCCGCAGTCGCGATAGTCTTTCCCCGAGGAGAGGAAGGCGCAGAACACACAGTGCTCCATGTGAAACATCGGCATGTGCTGGTGCAGCGTGATGTCGAACCACGCGGGCGGCGCGGAGCGGAGCAGCCCTTCAAGCTGACTGACGTTGAGATCGTAGGAAGTGGTGACGCGCTCAAGGCCGTAATGGTTGATGAAGTAGTCTGCGGTCCAAGCGTTGGCGACATTGAGCGAGAAATCACCGCGCACGCGCTGGCCGGCAAACGCCTGCAAGTGGTCGTAGTTGCGCACGAGGTAGCCGTCAGCCTCGCACGAGAGCACCTGTTGGATAATCCATTCCTCGCCGGGCTTGAAGACGCGGGGCGGCACGGCCCAGAATGTGGCGGTGGTGTCAGCGCCGCGCAGTTCGCGGAAGCGCATGACGGCGGCTCGGTATTTCTTCGGGTCTTCGAATTCGGCGTAGATCGTGCGCGCGCCGGCCTGCCACGCGGCGTCGAGTTGGTGCAGGTGACGGATGACGACGACGATCTCGGGGTCTGAGGGAGCGGCTGGCGCAGAAGTGAAGTCCACTCGTTTTGTCTCGGCCTTCAGCGTCCAGCGCAGCGGTGCGGCGCGCTGCGCCTCGAGGTCGGCGGCAATGCGGCGGCGGAGTGCGTTGAGTTCACTGACCGGCAAAATGACGTCGCCTTCGAGTTTGTTGTCGAGCGTGCCAAGCTGAAACGGTGTGCCCCCGAGCCGGCCGAGTTGGGCGCGCAGGCGCTCGGTGGTGAGCGGTTGTTTCTCGGCAGGGGAGAGCGGAACGGTGGAGTCGACTTGGGCGACATGACCCTGCTGATCGCAGGCGATGAGTGTGAGCGACGCGCCCGCGTGGCCGTGAACCTCCAGATGAAGGTCGCGGCGGAAGCGCACTTTCTCGCCCTCGAAAGTCTGGCGGACGCGATGGTCGAGCGCGGGGTCGTTGGTTTTCCAGAGACGGTCACCGACGTGGAGACGGGAAAAATCGAGATCGTGCCGACCGAAACGCAGCACGGTGTCGGTGCCGTGGGTCTCGACTTG
>JANXWT010000314.1 GCA_025351035.1 Opitutia bacterium
CCGAGGTTCACGGTGACGGCACCGTCGAGGCTCTGTGTGGCGTGCGGCAGGAAAACGCCGACGCACTTCGCGAGCGCGGCCTGCACTTCGGGCCGGTGGACGATTTGGCCGATGTGCGGCGAAGCGATTTCCTCTTCACCCTCGGCAACGAGCACGAGATTGACGGGCAATTTCTGGCCGGAGGTGCGGAACGCATCGAGCGCGGCGAGGAAGGCGGACTCGGGACCCTTCTGATTCACCGCGCCACGACCGACGACGACCTTGCCGATGCCGGGGCGGTCGACCAGCTCGGCGGCGAGCGGCGGCGATGACCATTCTTTCGGGTCGAACTGCTTCACGTCATACATGAAATAGACGCCGACGGTCTTGGGCGCGCCGACGTCGTAGAGGGCGAACACACCGGGCTTGCCGTCGGTGTCGATGCGTTCCGCGCGCTGGAAGCCGACCTCCTTCAACAGCGTGATCAGGTAGTCCGCGCCTCCGGGAAAGTTAAGGTTCTCCGCCGCAATCGACGGATGGCGAATCCACTCCTGCAGCCGCGTCACTGCGCGGTCATGATTCTTGGCGATCTCGGCCTTGATAGCGGCAATATCCGCATCGGCCGCCAGCGTCTGGCTCACCCATCCCACTGCCAGCACTGAGAGCACCGCCCCGAAGCGTCGAGTATTCATGACGGCGACGATGCAAGCGTGGCGTTCGGCCGCAATGCGAAAGCCAAATCAACGGGGAAAATGCAAAGTGCGCGCCTGCTGTCAAAATGGCCGGCCGGCCGGTCCGCCAAGCCACCTTCACACGGTCCCGGATGGGGGGCTACCGGCATAATCGACATCTGAAACTTGCTCCTGCCATGTTGCTGTCTTCCCGGCTTCGTCCGCACGCTGCACAGCCAGATGCGCCATCCTCCGGTCCGGCGCCGCACCGTGCCAGTGGCGTTCCCCGGGTTCGAACCAAATCACGTCGCCCGGCAACACCGTCACCATGCCTTCGCCGGCCTTTTGCACTCGTCCGGCGCCGGAAACGATTTGCAGCAACTGTCCGTGCGGGTGCGTGTGCCAGGCCGTCCGCGCGCCGGGCTCAAACGTTGCCACGACCACGCGCACATCCGACGCATAGGGAGCAGACGTGACCTCCTCCAACCAGACTGTCCCGGTGAAATAGTCCGACGGACCGCGTTTCGGAGCAAGACTGTTGGCGCGCGTGATGTTCATGGGGTGTGTTGGTCTGACATTACGCGGATTCAGCGCCGCGGCGCGAGGTGCCGGGCCACCCACGCGAGCTTGTCAGCCAATTGTCCGGAGCTCGGAGTCTGTTTGGTCATCACCGGGTGAGGCAACGCGAAGAATGAGCCCTCGGCCTTGACCGCCGTGTCGCCACCGGTTTCCAGAAAACAGTAACCACGGCCATCAAAAGTCGCCACCGGAGCAGTCCCGTTGACGAGGGCGGCAATCCGTTGCGCAACGACTTCACCCTGCGTCTCGGCCATCACACCCGCCTTGGGCAGCGACAAACCTGCGTCGGGCTTGAAGCGGCCCGGCAGAGGAACGGCGGTGACGTCGCCGATGGCGAACACCCGGCCAGCGCTCGTCGGCGACTTGATCTCCATGGTCAATGGATCGACCGGAATCCATCCCGCCGGGCCCAGCAGCCCAGCCGAGCGCACAACTGCCGGAGCTTCGTGCGGCGGCACGCACATCAGCAGGTCATACGCGGCGGCCGTGCCGTCGGTGAATTCCACCCGGCGCGTCTGCCCGTCGACTCGCACGACAGTTTTCTGAGGGAAGAAACCGATGCTCTGGCGTGCCAGCGCCTCGCGGACGAAGGCTCCCATCGCGGGACCACCGGTTGCCATGGGAGCTCCTTCGACCGTGTAAACACTCAGCTGCACCGTCCTGCTCCGGCTGCGCTCGGCAAAGAAATGCTGCAACAGGAGAGCTGCCTCGTAAGGGGCCGCCGGGCACTTGTAAGGTGTTTTGGGAATCAGCAGCACGATTTCTCCCTGTGCAAAATCCGCGAGGACCGGCCGAAGTCTCTCCGCGCCTTCGACGGTGTAGAAAGTGTGCGCGCACGCCAGACCCGGCACGGCTTCCTGCCGCATGACGGTCCCAAGAGCGATCACGAGAAAGTCCCACCGAAGCTGACCAGCCGCTGTCACGACACAGCGTGCCGGCAGATCCAGTTGCAAGATCTCCGACTGGAGAAACTCGACCCCCGGTTCGAGCAGGACCGTGCGCTCGGCAGAAATCTCCGCGCCCGTCCGTTCGCCGAGCATCAGCCAAGTCTTGCCAGCCCCGACGTAGAAGCGCGGAGCCTGATCGATGACCGCGATGGTGTGCACCGCGGGCAGGAGGCGCCGCAGAGTGTTCGCGGCGGCGATGCCGCCAAAGCCGCCGCCCAAGATCAGAATATTCGCCGGGCCGGAGTCCTTCACAGTCTTCAAGGCATCTTCGTTTGGCTGCGGCAAGATTGCGCTCATGAACGGAGAATTGGAATCCTTCAGTCGCCGCGTCAAGCCAAGCAATCCGCCACTTGGACTATGCTCTGCTCACACTGGGGGAGGTGCTGGTGCCGGCCACCGGGCTCGGGTTTGCTTACAGTCAGGCACCGCAGCCGATGAAAGGCGTCAGGCCCACGTCACCGGCTACATCGGGTCAGCCAAGGGCAGCATCACGGCCTGCCGCGCGCTCGATGCGCAGCTCGGCACCGCCGGATTCGCCGACACCAAATTCGACTGCGCATCGCGAGCCCGCCACAGCGCTGATCTATCCACCCGCGGCCAATGCGCTCTTCGCCGCGATCGGCAAGCCTCTGCACCGGCTCCAGCTCACGCCCGTAAATATCACGAAAGCCGGACACTGCGCGGCGATCACGCGTGCAGTGGCCGGCGATTTACGGAAATCTGTCCACTCCGTGAAATCCGTAGTGACAACCGAGGGGTGCCGCTGCCACGTTCCGTCGCCATGCTCCCGACCGCCTGCCCTGCCTGCACTCTCGAAGACGTCCTCGGCCACTCCAACCACTGGGAGTGCGCGATCTGCGGTCACGAATGGCCGAAGGAAGTCGCCCCCGAGGGCCCGCGCGTCGTCAAGGACACCAACGGCAACGTGCTTGCCGACGGCGACACGGTCGCGCTCATCAAGGATCTGAAACTAGGCAGCTCTTCAGCCATGTTGAAAGGCGGCACCAAGGTTCGGAACATCCGCCTGCAAGAAGGCGCCCACGAGATTGCCTGCCGGATCGACGGCAGTTCCATGGCATTGAAGGCGTGCTTCGTGAAGAAGGCGTGAGGTTCGAAATCCCGCTTATTCTCAATCACGGCAGTCTGGGCACCATCCAAGCGTTTCCGTCTCTCCTCGCAGCCGAACGTGAGCGCCTGCGTTCCTTGCTCGCTCCTCATCTTAGTTGCCGTCGTCACGCTGCCGCGACACCGTCGCCGCCGTGAGTAAAGACAAACCCTTGAATGGCGGCGGAGACGAGCTCTTGCCGCAACTCTTCTCGCGCATCGCGCGGGAGTGTCCGACACAGGTGGCGGTCGAGGTGCCGCCCGGAATCGGTCGACCTGAGCGCACCCAGGTCACCTACGCAGAACTCGCACGGCAATCCGATGCCCTCGTTGGCCTGTTGCAGGAGTGCGTGCAGGGTGAGTGCGTGGTCGGAATCCTTTTGCCTCGGAACTCCGGGCTGCTCTACGCCGCCCAGCTCGCGGTGCTCAAAGCCGGCGCCGCCTATACGTGCATCGATCCGAGTTTTCCCGCCGAGCGAGTTCACGACGTCCTTGACGACTCGCAAGCCGTAGCCCTGCTGACCGACGAGGCCGGATGTGCTCGGATTAGGGAGACCGGCCGCGACTGGGCGCCGGTGTTTGATGCGGGCGCGGCACTGCTCCTCGCGACAGGCACGCCGGATCCTCGGCCGTCTCCTTCCTGGCTGGCCCCGTCCAGCCTCGCGTATGTCATCTACACGTCCGGGACGACCGGCCGACCGAAGGGCGTGCTGATCGAACACCAAAGCATCGCGAATCTGGTGAACGCGGATCGGGAGGAATTTCGACTTTCGCCAACTGACCGAGTTGCGCAGGGATCTTCGGCGGCCTACGATTCGTCAGTGGAAGAAACATGGCTGGCCTTCGCGGCGGGAGCAACGGTGGTGGTGCTGGATGAGGACACGGTCCGCCTCGGCCCAGATCTTATTCCCTGGCTGCGTCGCGAACGCATCACCGTATTTTGCCCGCCTCCGACGTTGCTCGCCGCCACCGGTTGCACGGATCCAGCCACCGCGCTGCCGGCTATAAAATTGTTGTATGTCGGCGGAGAAGCCTTGCCGCGAACTGTGGCCGACCGCTGGGCTCCCGGTCGCCGTTTGGTCAACGGCTACGGCCCGACGGAGTGCACCGTGACCTCGTTGCGGGGAGATGTGGAGGCGGGGGGAGCCATCACTATTGGACAACCAGTGCCTGGCCTCAGCGCCTACGTGCTTGATGAAACATTAACGGAGCTGCCGCGCGGCACTCGCGGTGAACTTTGCTTGGGAGGCATCGGCGTCGCCCGGGGCTATTGGCGCCGCCCGGAGCTGACTGTGGAAAAATTTATCCAGCATCCTTCGCTGGGCCGGCTTTATCGCACCGGTGATTTGGTCCACTGCGATTTCGAGGGTCGTTATCATTGCCACGGACGAATGGACTCGCAGGTAAAGATCCGCGGCTATCGCGTTGAGTTGAGCGGAATCGAGTCACGACTCGAGCAATGCGCCGGAGTGCGGGCGGCGGCCTGTCACCTGCAAGGCGACAGCGGCAACCCGATGCTCGTGGCCTTTATCGTGCCGGAGAATAGCGCGCAGCCTCCGACCCCGACCGCCCTCCGCACGGCACTGGAGGCCGATCTCCCAAGCTACATGGTGCCAGCACGCTTCGGATTCTTGGCGGAGTTGCCGACGACGGTTGGGGGCAAGTTGAACCGCGGCGCCCTGCCCCAACTCGCCAGTGTGGAGCGACCGACGCAGCGTCCGTTGGTAACGCCGCGCGATGCATTGGAAACAAACATGGAGGCCGCGTTCCGTGCCGTTCTGCACCTGTCGCAGACCGTCTCAGTCGACGAGGATTTTTTTACTGAGCTCGGCGGCGATTCCCTGAGTGCCGCCGTCCTTGTGACGTTGCTCCGCGAGCAGGAGGCCACGGCCTGGGTCACGGTCCGCGAGATCTACACCGCGCGCACCGTCACGGCGCTGGCGAAACTGGTGTCGAGTGCGCCGAGGCCGGCCGAGCCGACCAACGCCACAACCCGTGCGCACCGTCGCCCGCAAGGCCGGCCATTCCTCGTGACTGTGGCGCAAGCCGGTTGGCTGCTCG
>JANXWT010000336.1 GCA_025351035.1 Opitutia bacterium
ACAAGGTGCGCGTGATTGCGGATCGGTGACAATGCGTCCGCCAGCACCGGCCAGCCCAGCGCCGCCGAGAGCCGGCCAACCGCACCCGCGTAAGCCGCCGCATCCGCCGGCTGGCTGCTGCCTACGACGATCACGCCGCGCGCCGTCACATTCAGTTCCAAGTCACCGGGCGCGGCGGTCCCAGCCCACGCCGGTCGTGCCACCGCCAACGGTGCCGCGAAGAAATTCTTTGCATCCAGCACCTTCTTCACTGCGGCGCAGCTCCGGTTCTTGATCGGCGGAAGCGGGTCACGGAACGGTGCGTTGAGATGCACCGGACCGGCGAAAGGCCACTGGGCCCGCTCCCACGCGAAACTGGTCGTCTGCCGCAGATAGCGCAGTTGGGGCAGGCTCGCCTCAGGCGTGGCAAGCTCATGGTAGAAATTCACATGGTTACCGAAAAGTTTCTGCTGGTCGATGGTCTGACCTGAGCGGCACTCGCGCATCTCCGGCGGGCGGTCGGCCGTGATGACGATCAAAGGCATGCCGCTCTCCTGCGCCTCGATCACCGCCGGGAAGTAATTAGCGCCGGCCGTGCCACTCGTGCACAGCAGCACGACAGGCCGGTGATGCTGCTTCGCGAGTCCGAGTGCGAAAAAAGCCGCCGAACGCTCGTCGAGCACGGGGATGGCCTCGATATCGGGATGCCGCGCGAATGCGAAGGTCAGCGGCGTCGAGCGCGAACCGGGCGAAATGACCGCGTGCCGCAAACCGAGCCGCGAGAGAGTTTCGACCAGCACGCTGCTCCACAGGCTGTTGGTGTTGCGGAAATCCAGACGTGGTTCGCGGTTGGTGCTCATGTCTCGGTGAAGGCTTCGGTGAGAGCTTTGAACTTCAATTCAGTTTCCGCAAATTCGTTCTCGGGTGTCGAGCCGGCCACGATGCCGGCACCCGCGTAGGCCGTGGCGGTGTGGCCGTCGACGAGCGCCGAGCGCAATCCGACGAAAAACTCCCCACCGCCGCGATGGTCAACCCAGCCAATGGGACCCGCGTAGAGTCCGCGCGAAAACGCCTCCAGCCGTAGGATTGCCTGCAACGCCGGAGCGCGCGGAGTGCCGCCCACCGCCGGTGTCGGGTGCAGTCGGGCCAGCAGATCGAGAATGTGAACGCCCGCAGGCAAATCGGCGCTCACCGGCGTGTGCAGATGCTGCACGTTGGCGAGGGCCAGCAAGCGCGGCTGCACGGCGTGCTCGAGCTTGATGCCAAGATCAGCCAGACGCCGGGCGATCGAGCCGAGCACCAGCCGGTGCTCGTGCTGGTCTTTCTCGCTCTGAAAAAGCGCCCGCGCCAACTGGGCATCTTCGCTGGCACTCTGCCCGCGCGGCGCTGAGCCGGCAAGCGCTTCAGTATGCATGCGACCGCCTGCGACGCGCACGAGCCGTTCCGGACTCGCGCCAATAAAACTCTGGCCGCGACCGTTCGCGACGGAGAACGCGTAGCAGCCCGGATAGCGCTGGCGCAGATGATTCAGCACGCCGAGCGGATAAAATTCCTCCGCCGTCGTCAGCCGGCGCGCGCGGGCAAGGACGATCTTCTGGTAATCGTCCCGGGCAATTCCCCGCAAAGCCGCCGCCACCGCGTGCTGATACGAACCGTCGCCGCCGATCTCCTCGCTTTGCTTGGGCGCGGATGGACGGTCACTGCGCCTCGCGGTGCGATAATTGAACGCCCGGAACTTCGCGTGCGCCTTCCAGACTTTGGCGGTGATCAGGTCGACGGGCGCATCGGCCGTGATGACAAAGTTTGCCACGGCCACGGAGCCATCACCCAAGCGTGACACCTGCCAGCGCGGCACGAAGAGCCGCAGTGCCGGAAACGCGGCACCTTTCTCGGCGGTGTCGAAGAATCCCGCGGCGAGAAAGAAATGCGGTCCGGCGAACGGCGCATCGGTCGCGCCCACTGCCACCGTGGCGGCGAGTGTCTGTGCGATGAATGCCTTGGCCTTGGTGAAGCGCTCCGGTCCGTCGGTGGTGAACTCGACGACGACTTCCGCCCCCGCCACGGCGAAGCCCTGCGCCGGACGCTCGGTGTAGAAATGCGGCTCGGACGGTTCGTAGATCGATTCGAGCACCGCCAGCGGATCGAGACTGTCAACGGTCACGCTGATGCTCACCAACTGCGGACGGTTCGCCTCACGCGCCATCGCGCAACACTGAGCGATGAACGCCCGCAACGCCTCGGACGTCTGGTTTTCGGTCGGATTGACCGGCAGTGTTTTCACGGCTTGGCGGGCGGCGGTGGCTTCGGGAAAAGAATGTCGACGGCGCCGAATTTCGCTCCGTTGAGGCGTGAGCCCCATTCGAGCTCGCCGTCCCACGACGTCAGCGGCGGCAGCCCCAGCCCTGCACGCACTTTGTCGGCGGTCGCGGGCATAACAGGAGCGAGCAGCGCGATGGCTAGGCGCAGCGCTTCACCCATTGTCGCAAGTGACG
>JANXWT010000400.1 GCA_025351035.1 Opitutia bacterium
CCGAGGTGACCGCCACGCCGATGAACGAGTAAAGCGCCATCGTGGTCGGCAGGCCAAGCGCATGGCCGACGACCTGGTCGCGCTGGGTTTTGGCGTAGCGGGAGAAATCCGGAATGTTGAGCGAGAGCGTGGCCCAGAAGCCGATCATGCCGGTGAGCGCGGGGAAGAAGAAGCCCCAGAACTGCCCGGCCTTCGGCTGGCCGGCGTCGAAGGCGGACGGTTGCGAGAGGATCGGGCCGAAACCGCCCGCGGCGCGATTGGCCCACCAGAGCAGGAGCAACCCGAGCGCGATGAGCAGCGGGGCCTTGATGTTCAGGAGGAGGCGGATCGTGTCGATACCGCGCCAGATCACCCACATGTTGATGCCCCAGAAAAACAGGAAGCAAACGATCTGGACGCCCGTGATGCCGAGGAACGGCAGGGGCGTGCCGCCGGCGAGCGACGGGATGAAGATTGCGAGGATCTTGTGGATGGCGTCGCCGCCGATCCACGCCTGGATGCCGAACCAGCCGCACGCCACAAAGGCGCGGAGCAGCGCCGGGACATTGGCGCCACGCGTGCCGAACGAAGCGCGGCAGAGCACGGGGAAGGGGATGCCGTATTTCGTGCCGGCGTGGGCGTTGAGCACCATCGGGACCAGCACGATGAGGTTGCCGAGGAAGATGGTCAGCACGGCCTGCCACCAGTTCATGCCGCCGCCGATGAGCGACGACGCGAGCATGTAGGTCGGGATGCACGCCGACATCGAAATCCACAGCGCCGCGAAACTGAGCACGCCCCACCGGCGCTGCGCGAACGGCACCGGCGCGAGGTCCTCGTTGTAGAGATGGCTGGTCGCGATGTCGGCTTCGACATCGGGGGCGTTGTGGGCGAGTCCGGGGTCAATCGGCATAAATCAAAAATGGCTCGGCTTGCGCTGGAGGAATTGTCCGCGGCCGATCGTGCCGCAGAACTTGCCGTCGCGCACGGCGACTTGGCCTCGCACCGTGACGTCGCGCGTTTTGCCTTCGAGTTTCCAGCCTTCGAAGGCGCTGTAGTCGACGTTCATCGACTGCGTCTTCGCGGAGATCGTGCCGCGATAATCGGGGTCGAACACCACGAGGTCGGCGTCGGCGCCGGGCTGGATGCAGCCTTTCCGCGGGAAGAGATCAAACTGCTTCGCGACCGCGGTGCTGAGGACGTTGACGAAGGTGTGCAGGTCGATCTTCCCCGTGCGCACGCCGTGCGTGTAGAGGAGATTCACGCGTTCCTCGAGCGACGGGATGCCGTTCGGGATTTTCGTGAAGTCGTCTTTGCCCATCGGCTTTTGTTTCTCGAAGTCGAAGGGTGCGTGGTCGGTGGCGACGGTGTTGACGAGGCCGTCGCGCAGACCGTTCCAGAGGACGGACTGGTTGCGGACATCGCGCAGCGGCGGAGACATGACGAACTTGGCACCTTCAAAGTTCGGTTTTTCGGCGTAGGATTTGTCGAGCGTGAGGTATTGGATGAGCGTCTCGACGCCGACGCGCACGCCGCGCTGGCGGGCGGCGATGGCCTGGTCGAGCGCCTCCTTGCATGAGAGATGGACGATATAGGTCGCGGCGCCGGTAAGCTCGGCGAAGGTCATCAGGTGATGCACGCCCTCGGCCTCGACGCTCGGCGGACGGCTCTCATGGTGCTGGCCCGGGTCGGTCTTGCCGGCGGCGAGCAGCTCTTTGCAGCGCTCGGCGACGAGCGTCTCGTTCTCGCAGTGCGCGGTGACGACGATGCCGAGTTCCTTGGCGAGCTTGAGCGTGCGGTAGAGTTCGGTGTCGTCGATGCCGAACGCGCCCTTGTAGGCGAGGAAGATTTTGAAGGAGCTGATACCGCGCGCGACGATCTCGCGGAGCTGCGCCTCGGTGCCGGTGTCGAACTTCGTCACGCCCATGTGGAACGTGAAATCGCACGCCGACTTGCCGACGGCTTGGCCCAGCCACAATTCAAAACTCTTGAGCGCGTCGTCGCTGCGCGCGGGGCAACACATCTCGATCAGCGTCGTTGTGCCGCCGACGAGCGCGGCCTTCGAGCCGGTCGTGTAGGTGTCCTTCGAGAACGTGCCCATGAACGGCAGGTAGATGTGGACGTGCGGGTCGATGAAGCCCGGGAAGACGAACTTGCCCGTGGCATCGATGACGGTCGCGCCGGCGGGCGCGGAGATGTTCTTGTCGATGCGGGTGATGGTTTCACCTTCGCAGAAGATGTCGGCGGTGTAGCGGGAGTCGGCGGTGACGATCTCACCATTTTTAATCAGGAGGCTCATGAGATGATTTTACAGGAGGACGCAGAGAGCGCGGAGGGTTTGGGTTCAGATCTCTGCTATCTCTGCGAACTCCTGTGAAAAAGCTTGGTTATTTTTTCCAGACATCGCCGACGTCGCCGCCGAACCAGCGGGACGAGATGACTTTTTGCTGGGTGTAGAACTGGACGGCTTCTTTGCCCTGGATGTGGAGGTCGCCGTAGAAGGAATCGTCCCAGCCGGTGAAGGGGAACATCGCCATCGTGGCGGGCACGCCGACGTTGACGCCGACCATGCCGGCCTTCACGCGCATCGTGAACTCGCGCGCGGCGCGGCCGTTGTTGGTGAAGATCGCCGCGCCGTTGCCGAATGCGGATTTGTTCGCGAGTTCGATGGCGGCGTCGAGGTCGTCCATGCGCATGACGTTCAGCACGGGGCCGAAAACTTCCTCGCGGGCGAGCGTCATCCCGGTCTGCACGTTGTCGACAATCGTCGCGCCGACGTAGAAGCCTTTCGGAGCGTCGGCGATTTTCACGCCGCGACCGTCGGCGACGATGCGCGCGCCTTCCTTCTCGCCGCTGGCGAGGAGGCTGAGCACGCGGTCGCGGTGCGCGGCGGTGATGACGGGGCCCATGTCGGGCTGCGCGGCGCGGTCGGTGGGGCCGACCTTGATGGCGCGGGCGGCGGCGATCAGCTCGGGCATGAGGCGGTCGCCCGCGGCGCCGACGGTGATGGCGGTCGAGCCGGCCATGCAGCGCTCGCCCGCGCAGCCGAACGCGGCGGTGGAGAGATTCTCGACGGTCTTGGCGACGTCGGCGTCGGGCATGACGACAATGTAGTTTTTCGCGCCGCCGTTGGCCTGGCAGCGTTTGCCGTGCTTGGTGGCGGTGTCGTAGATATATTTCGCGATGGGCGTCGAACCGACGAACGACACGGCTTTGACCTTCGGGTGCGTGAGGAGCGCGTCGACGGATTCGCGGCCGCCGTGCACGATGTTGAAGACGCCCTTGGGAATGCCGGCCTGCTCAAGCAACTGACCGAGCAGCACGGCGCAGAGCGGGACTTTCTCGCTCGGCTTCAGGACGAAGGTGTTGCCGCAGGCGAGCGCGAGCGGATACATCCACAGCGGCACCATCGCGGGGAAGTTGAACGGCGTGATGCCGACGCAGACGCCGAGCGGCAGGTTGATCGTCTCGCAGTCGACGCCGCGCGCGATGTTCTTGAGCGAGTCGCCGAAGAGCAGCGTGGGGATGCCGCAGGCGTATTCGATGTTCTCGAGGCCGCGGAAGATGGAGCCGCGTGCCTCGGCGTGCGTCTTGCCGTGCTCGCGCGAGACGGTTTTGCAGAGCAGGTCGAAGTTCTCTTCGACGAGCTGGCGGTATTTGAAAAAGATGCGCGCGCGCTCGATGGGCGGCGTGTCGCGCCAGCCGGGGAACGCGGCGTGCGCAGCCTCGACGGCGGCGTTGACCTCGGCGGCGCCGCCGGCCGGGCACTCGGCGATGATGTCACCGGTGGACGGATTGAAGACGGGCGTGGAGGCACCGGAAGGCGTCTGCCATTCGCCGCCGATGAAATTGGGGCAGGGGGTGAGGACTTGGGACATGGGGAAAAGGGATTACTTGGTGAGGCCGGTCGAGGGTTTCCAATCCTTGTCCTTCGTCTCGACAAGGTAGACGTCGACACTCGCGGGCGAGAGGGTTTCCACGCGGTGCGTCACGGCCGGCTCCCAGCCGGTGTCGCCGGCCGGAACTTCGAGGATCTCCTCCTTGCCGTCAGGCGTCGTGATGCGGAATTTCGCCGGCTGGAGCTGGATGTAAGCATGCGCCGGGTGGGAATGCATGCCGAACCCGCAGAGGTTTTTGCCGCTGGCCGTGTGGTAGAGAATGATGCGGACCTTTTCGTTCTCGAAGACCACCTTCGAGAAATCGCCGGCGACCTTCGCGGGAGCATCGGCGGCAGAGAGGCGCAAGAATGTGAGCGTCAGCAATCCAAAGGCGGCGATAGTTTTCATTGGGGTAGCGACTTCATTCAATATATGGCCACTCAAGGTTTAGGAACATATGAATGAATCCAGTCCCAGGCATCTTTCGTTAGCCAACCCTGGCAATTGTCTCTGACTTCAATAATCACCAAGCGATCATTCGCATCGACATGCGATTGCAGTCTGGCCCAGATCTGGTCCGGAGTTTCGTCGGTCAAAAGAATCCAAGTTGATTCGAGATAGTGCCACCACCGTTGGGTGGCTTTTAGAGATTCATACAATCCAGTGTAGTCCCGATTAGGGGCCTTAAGATCGTAAGACACGCAATATGCCTTAGGCATTTTTGCCTCCTGATTCTGTGGGTTTTTGGTCGTCGCTACCTTTCAGTGGCTTTTTGTCACTGCCGTATGGCACGTTGCGATTACGCAAGTGGCCGGTCTGATTAAAAATCAGGTTGTGCGGCTTGCACCACACAAGAAGAGTAACCACGAGGGTGATATACACAAAAAGCCCCGCTCCGAGCAAGAGGCAGTAAAGCTGGTTGGTTTCGGAAAACTTCCCAACCCAAGCAACGCCACCGATGAAGGTCTCGACAATAAATAGCGACAGCACATAGAAGCCAAGCGGCTTGTCGATGGCCTCAACAAGCTTTGTGCGCTGACTCGTGTCGAGCTTGGACATTGCTGTCATGGATGCGGTGGGATGGGCTGCATCTGGCCCTTGGCGAGCCGGTCCTGGTAGTTGGACCACGTCATCGGAGCCTGGCCGTTGGGGATCTCGACCATCGAGATGCACTCGTCCACCGGGCAGACGAGCGAGCAGAGGTTGCAACCGACACAATCTTCCTCGCGAACTTTGGGCACGGGTTTGTGCGGGACGCGGCCGGGGCCGAGGCCGACCTTGAGTTCGTCGGGCGACTTGAGGTCGATGCACTGGTGGGCGCCGTCTTCGCAGGCGATGTAGCAGAGGTTGCAGCCGATACATTTCGCGTAATCGATGCGGGCGACGCGCTGCCAGTTGAGGTCGAGATTTTCCCAGCGCTGGAGCGATTGCACGGATTTGCCGCGGAGATCGGCGAGGGATTTCATGCCCTTGGAGTCGAGGTAGGCGCTGAGACCTTCGTTCAAATCCTCCACGATGCGGAAGCCGTAGTGCATGATGGCGGTGCAGACTTGGAGCGAAGTCGAGCCGAGCGCGATGAACTCGGCGGCGTCCTTCCACGTGGTGATGCCGCCAATGCCTGAGATGGGAAGACCGACCTCGGGGTCGGCGGCGCAGGATTGCACCATGTTCAACGCGATGGGTTTCACGGCCGGTCCGCAGTAACCGCCGTGCGAGCTGTAACCGCGGACTCGTGGCTCGGGCACGAGCGTGTCGAGATTCACGTTGGTGATCGAGTTGATCGTGTTGATGAGCGAGATGGCGTCGGCGCCGGCGCGGCGGGCGGCGCGGCCGCCCATCGTGATGTCGGTGATGTTGGGCGTGAGTTTCACGATGACGGGGATCGTCGCGACCTCCATGACCCAGCTGGTGATTTTCTCGATGACGGCGGGCTGCTGGCCGACGGCGGCGCCCATGCCGCGTTCGCACATGCCGTGCGGGCAACCGTAGTTGAGCTCGATGCCGTCGGCGCCGGCGTCGGCGGCGCGCTTGACGAATTCGTGCCACTGCTCGCGCGTCTCGACCATGAGCGAGGCGATGACGGCGTGGTGCGGCCAGCGTTTCTTGACCTCGGCGATCTCGCGGAAATTGGTCTCGGGCGCACGGTCGGAGATCAACTCGATGTTGTTGAGCCCGATCATGCGGTCCTTGCCGTTATTCAGCGCCGAGTAGCGGGAGGAGACGTTGACGATGGGTGTGCCGATGGTTTTCCACACGACACCGCCCCAGCCGGCCTCGAAGGCGCGGTGGGCCTGGTAGCCGGTGTTGGCCGGCGGGCCCGAGCCGATCCAGAACGGATTGGGG
>JANXWT010000432.1 GCA_025351035.1 Opitutia bacterium
GCACCGCCATCGCCACCGACAGCGGGCTGCCTTCGCGCGACGCCGTGATGCTGACGCCCGGCGCCGCGGGGGCGCTCTTCATCGTCGCCACTACCCTGCTCCAACCGGACGACCACCTCCTCGTGGTGCGGCCCAACTACGCCACGAACCTCGAAACGCCGCGCGCCATCGGCTGCCACGTCGATATCTTCGATCTGAAATTCGAGGAAGGCTTCGACATCGATCTGGACCGGCTCGCGGCGGCGCTGCACCCGAAGACGAAATACATCAGCATCACCGTGCCGAACAATCCGACCGGCACCATGATCAGCGCCGCGCGCCTGCATGCGCTCGTCGCGCTCGCCGAGAGCCGCGGCCTCCGCCTGCTCGTCGACGAGACGTATCGCGAGATGACTTACGGCGAACTGTTGCCCGTCGCCGCGTCGCTCTCGAAGTCGGTCATCAGCGTTTCCTCGCTCTCGAAAACCTACGGCCTGCCCGGCATCCGCATGGGTTGGCTCGCGACGCAGGATGCCGCCCTGATGGAAACTTTCCTCGCCGCGAAGGAGCAGATCGTCATCTGCAATTCCGTGATCGACGAGGAAATCGCGTGGCAGTTCTACCGCGGCAAACCCGCGTGGCTGGCGCGCAACCGCCGCGAGATCGCGACGCGTTTCGGCCTCGTGCAGGCGTGGTTCGCCGCGCAGGACGAACTCGAATGGGTCGAGCCGCGCGGCGGCGTGGTGGCGTTCCCACGCATTAAGCCGAGCCTCAACGTCGACGTCGACCGCTTCTACCAAATCCTGCAGGAACAGCACGGCACTTATGTCGGCCCCGGGCATTGGTTCGAGATGGACCGACGCTTTTTCCGCATCGGATTTGCCTGGCCCAAGACCGCCGATCTCTCGTCCGGCCTCGCCGCGATCACCGCGTCGGTGCGCGCCGCGCGGACCTGAGTTGCGCGCACCACGAACTGAATAAATAGTGCAGCTCTCGTGAACGAACCCGCCTCCATCGTCCCCGCCAACCTGACCCTCGACTGGGGCCGCACGGGCTACGCGGACGCTTGGCGCCGGCAGGAGGAACAAGTCGCGCGGCGCAACGCCGGCGAGATCGGCGACGCACTGGTGTTCACGGAGCACCATCCCGTTTACACCCTTGGCGTGCGCAAGGGCGCCGAGACGAATGTGCTTTGGGACTCCGCCGAGTTGGCTCGCCGCGGCATCGAAGTCGTGACGACCAACCGCGGCGGCGACATCACCTATCACGGCCCGGGCCAGATCGTCGGTTATCCGATCGTGAATATCGCGGCGCGCAAAGACCTGCACGCCTACCTGCGCTTTCTCGAGCAGGTGCTCATCGATTCCGTCGGCACCTTCGGCCTCGTTGCCGCGCGGCGCGAAGGCATGACCGGCATCTGGCGCGGTCCGCGCAAAATCGCCGCCATCGGCGTCGCCGTGAAAAAGTGGACGACCTTCCACGGCTTCGCGCTCAACGTGAACAACGACCTCACGCCTTTCACCGGCATTATCCCCTGCGGCATCAGCGCAGCCGAGGGCACCGTGACATCAATGAAAACTGAACTCGGTCGCGACCTCGACTTGGCCGAAGTGCGGCGCGTGCTCGCCACGGAATTCTGGCGGCAGTTCCAGGAATTTCTTACAACCACAGATGAACTCGGATAAAGCCCCGCTACTGCCGGAGCCCACCGCGAAAAATCTGTGTGCATCTGTGTCCATCTGTTGTTCCCTTCACCGCTGAAATGACGCCCACAACGCGCAAACCCGACTGGCTCCGCGCCAAGCTGCCCTCCGGCCCCGCCTATCAGGCCACGCGCCGGCTCGTGGAAGAGAACAAGCTCCACACCGTCTGCACGAGCGCGCAATGCCCCAACATCGGCGAGTGCTGGTCACGCGGCACCGCGACTGTCATGATTCTCGGCAACATCTGCACGCGCTCCTGCAATTTCTGCGCGATCCAAACCGGCCGCCCCACGGAGTTCGATCTCGGCGAGCCCGCCCGCGTGGCCGACGCCGTGCAGAAGATGGGCCTGCGCCACTGCGTGATTACTTCGGTGGCCCGCGACGATCTGAAAGACGGCGGCGCCAGCGTCTGGGCCGCGACGATCCGCGCCACCAAATACAAGAATCCCCAGTGCGCCATCGAAGTGCTCGTACCGGATTTCAAAGGACATCTTGACCAAGTCGACACCGTGCTCGACGCCAAGCCCGACATCTTTAACCACAACGTCGAGACCGTCGAACGCCTGCAACGCCCCGTGCGCGTGCAAGCCCGCTACGACCGCAGTCGCAGTGTGCTGCGCCACGCCAAGAGTCGCGGGTTTGTCACGAAAACAGGCATCATGCTCGG
>JANXWT010000466.1 GCA_025351035.1 Opitutia bacterium
CCCGTCCGGGCCAAACTGCGGCCGGTGGCCGGGCTGGCTGCTTACCGCTGGACCAGCCTGCCGTGGCTGATGGACCCGAAAAGCCGGCCAAGCTGGTATCACCCCCAGCCCGCCTTGGACCACGCCGGAGAACTCGCCGACACCTCCGCTGGCCGCCGGCGCGGCAACAAGGGCGCGAGTTCAGTGGCTAGGCGTGCGGCGGCGCGGTTTGTAGTTTAATAGACTACAAGTGGACCGCGGCGGTTTGTAGTCCATTAAGTTACAAACTGGTTTGCGGCGGGAGCGGAAGGCAAAGCCGCGCGAGCAGAAAAGCTCCGCGGCTTCGGTGCCCACAAGTCATGCAAAAGTCCGGCTCGGCGGCGCAGCCCGCTGGACGGATAGACGGGCGATTTTTTTCGCGCTTGCCGCGCCGGGCGGTTCTGCGTGCATTGCCCGCCACCATGAGTCTGACCTTCAACCAGCGGATCGCTCTCGTCACCGGCGCGGGCCGTGGTATCGGCAAAGCCATCGCGGAAACCCTCGCGCAGAATGGCGTGACTGTGATCTGCGTGAGCAAGTCCGCCGAGAGCTGCGGCGCGGTCGCCGCCGCGATCACGGCCGCCGGCGGCAAGGCCAAGGCTCTCGCGGTCGACGTCGCCGACGGCGCGGCCGTCGCGGAAGCCAGCAGCGCGTTGCTCGCGGAATTCGGCCACATCGACATTCTCGTGAACAACGCCGGCATCACCAAGGACGGCCTGCTCTTCCGCATGTCCGAGGCCGACTGGAATGCGGTCATGTCAACCAATCTCACCAGCTGTTTCCATTGGACGAAGTTGATCGGCCGCCCGATGACGCAGAAGCGCTGGGGCCGCATCGTCAACATCACCTCGGTCGTCGGCATGATGGGCCACGCCGGCCAGGCCAACTACTGCGCGGCGAAGGCCGGCATGATCGGTTTCACCAAGGCCATCGCCAAGGAGTTCGCGGCGCGCAGCGTCACCTGCAATGCGGTCGCCCCCGGCTTCATTCAGACCGACATGACCGCGGCGTTGCCCGCGGAGGCCGCCGAGAAAATCACCGCCCACATCCCACTCAAGCGTCTGGGTTCGCCCGCCGACATCGCCCACATGACGACCTACCTCTGTTCTGAGGAGGCCGGCTACATCACCGGGCAGGTTTTTACCGTTGACGGCGGCATGGCGATGTGAAGCCTCTTGCCAGCCTTTTCCCAACCCTTTCCCCATTATGGCCGACCAGAAAACCATCGAACAGCGCGTCAAAGAAATCATCGTTAACCAACTGAATGTTAACGAGGAACAGATCACGCCTCAGGCCTCGTTTCTCGACGACCTCGGGGCTGATTCGCTCGACACCGTCGAATTGATCATGGCATTTGAGGAAGAATTCAAGAACGAGATCAAGGGCGAGATTCCCGAGACCGACGCGGAAAAACTCCAGACCGTCGGCGATGTCATCACTTACATCGAAGGGAAAGCCGGCGCCAAGTAATCCACTTTGAACAAGGCGTTCTACCATCTGGCCTAGCGCTGGTCTGGTAGGACGCCTTTTTCGTCTCCACCCAATTTTCCCGCCAATGGAAACAGTTTCCCCGCACAAGCGCGTCGTGGTCACCGGTCTCGGCGTCGTGGCCTCGCTCGGCCACAAGGTCGACGATTTCTGGACCGCGCTGCTCGCCGGCCAATGCGGCATCGACCGCGTCTCGCTGTTCGATGCGAAGGATTACACCTGCCAGATCGGCGCCGAGGTGCGCGGCTGGGATCCGACGGCGCACATGGACGCAAAGGAAGTCCGCCGCAACGACCGCTACACGCATTTCGGGTTCTGCGCCGCGAAGCAGGCCGTGGCCGACGCCAAGCTTGAGATGAGCAAGGAAGACCCCGATCGCGTCGGCGTCATCATCGGCTCCGGCATCGGGGGCATGCTGACGATCGAAGCGCAGCACAAGGTGCTCCTCGAACGCGGCCCACGCAAAGTCTCTCCGTTCATGATTCCGGCGCTCATCAGCAATATGTGCAGCGGCCTCGTCGCGATTGAACTCGGTGCGCGCGGCCCAAATTTTTCCATCGTCAGCGCCTGCGCGACCGGCACGCACGCCATCGGCGAATCCCTGCGCATGATCCGCGGCGACGAGGCCGACGTGATGGTCTGCGGCGGCTCCGAGGCTGCCATCACTCCGCTCGCCTACGCCGGCTTCTGCTCGATGAAGGCGATGAGCACCAACAACGAAAATCCCCGGAAAGCCTGCCGGCCGTTCGAGAAAAACCGCGACGGTTTCATCATGGCCGAAGGCGCCGGCATTCTCGTGCTCGAGAGCCTGGAACACGCGCGCGCGCGCGGTGCCCACATCTACTGCGAGATCAGCGGCTACGCGGCGACCTGCGACGCCTACCACATCACTTCGCCCGATCCCGAGGGCAAGGGCCTCTCGCTCGCCATGAGCCGCGCGCTCAGCGACGCCCGCCTCCAGCCGTCCGAGATCGACTACATCAACGCCCACGGCACCTCCACGCCTTACAACGACAAGTTCGAGACGCTCGCCATCAAGAAGGTCTTCGGCGACTGTGCGAAGTCTGTCGCGATCAGCTCCACGAAGTCGATGACCGGCCACTTGCTGGGGGCCGCCGGCGGCATTGAGGCCGTCATCAGCGCCAAGACCATTCAGACCGGCGAGATCGCGCCCACGATCAACCTTGATGAACCCGATCCCGACTGCGACCTCGACTACACCCCCAACGTCAAGCGCAGCGCCAATGTGCGCACCGTGCTGAGCAACAATCTCGGCTTCGGCGGTCAGAATGCCGCGGTCGTCTTCCAGAAAATCTGAGCCGGATTTGGATTTCCTTCACGCGGGCGCGCGCAATCGTGACGGCGTGAAAACGCCGTCTCTTTTTTTGCTCGCGGCTTGCGCCGTCATGCTGGCGGGCTGCGGGCGACGGACCGCCGCCGCCGACCCCGCGACGCGCGAGACGGTGTGGGCGGCGATCCAACCACTCGCGGCGCGGCACCATATCGAACCAAGTTTTGTTTATGCCTTGGTGACTGCGGAGTCGAATTTCGACGCCCGCGCCCACCACCGCGAGGCCCGCGGCCTGCTGCAACTGAAGCCGGGCGTGTGGCGCAAGTTCTCCCTCGAGCCCTACGAACCCACCGTCTGGGACTGGCGGCGCAACCTCGAGACCGGCGTGCGCTACCTTGGCTGGTGTCGCAGCCGGTTGCGCGCGCAGGAGAAATTTTCCTATCCACTCCTCGCGGCCTCCTTTCACTACGGGATCGACGCCGTGCTCGCAGCTGACTGCGACCTCGACGAATTCGCGGCCCCAGACAACCCGATCTACCGCGAACTCTGGCGCGGCCACCTCGCGCCGGTGCCGCCGCCGTCCGCCGATGCGCTCTGAGCACCGGGCCAGATAATTGGTGGCACTTTTGCCGCGCGCGAAATCGCATTCGTCACGTAATACGTGACAAACTTGTGCCACCTATTTCAGAGGGGAATGTCACGTATTACGTGACGAACTGCCGACTGGAGTCTGCAGCGGAATTCTGGCCGGCCAGCCGGTGAATGGGGTCTCGTGCGGTTCGGGATTGCGGGGCGGGCAATGCTCGGGCTGCCTGTGGCGGTGCACGGAGCCCCGGCCAGCTTACGACTGTTATTTGCGACGCGCATGACACGCATGTTCGCCTACGGCGTGCTCGGCGTCGTGCTCGTGCTCTATCTGGTCGAGGCCGGGCTGAGCACTTCTCGCATCGGCCTGCTGGTCACGCTGACCTTTCTCGGCGACGCGGCGATTTCGCTCTGGCTGAGCACGCGCGCCGATCGCTGGGGCCGGCGGCGGGTGCTCGTGGCGGGCGCGGTCCTCATGACACTCGGGGGCGTGGGCATGGCAGTGACGGGAAATTTTGTGTGGCTGGTGGTGGCTGCGACGATCGGCGTCATCAGCCCGACGGGCAACGAAGTGGGGCCGTTCCTCGCGGTGGAGCAGGCGTGCCTCGCGCAGGTCGTCCCGGGGCACGAGCGCACAAAGTTTTTCGCGTGGTATAACCTCGCGGGCTATCTCGCGACGGCCACCGGGGCGTTGTGTGCGGGCGCCGCGGCGCAATCGCTGCAAGGGGCGGAGTGGAGTGCGCTCGCGAGCTACCGCGCGCTGCTGTGGAGCTACGGCGCGCTTGGGGCGGTGATTGCCGTGCTCAGTTGGCGGCTCGACGCCACCGTGGAGGTGACCGAGCAGGCGACGGGCCAGGCCGCGTTGTCGTTGCTGGGGCTGCACGAATCGCGGGCGACAGTCTTCAAGTTCAGCGCGCTGTTCTCGCTCGATTCCTTTGCGGGTGGTTTCATCGTGCAGAGCTTTCTCGCCTATTGGTTTCACCGGAAATTCGGCGTGGGGGAGGCGGCGTTGGGGGGAGTGTTTTTCGGCGCGAATCTCCTCGCGGGTCTTTCAGCGCTCGCCGCGGTGCCGCTCGCCAGAAGGATCGGCCTTGTGAACACCATGGTCTGGACGCATCTGCCGTCGAACGTCCTGTTGATGCTCGTGCCGGTGATGCCTACGTTTGGCTGGGCGGTGACTTTCCTGCTGCTGCGGCATTCGATTTCGCAGATGGATGTGCCGGCGCGCCAATCCTACGTGAACGCGGTCGTGCCTGCCGTCGAGCGCTCGGCCGCGAACGGTGTCACGGGCACGGCGCGGCAGCTCGGCACCGCGATCGCGCCGCTGTTCGCGGGTCCGATGCTCGGCGTGGCGGCGCTGGCGAGTGTGCCGTTCTTCGTCGCGGGCGGGCTGAAGATCGTCTATGACCTCGCGCTCTGGCGGAGTTTTCGTGCGCTGCGGCCGCCGGAAGAGACCGCAGCGCACCGCTAACCGGCCGGGAGGCGTGCAAAACTATTTGCGCCCGGCCGCCGGGGCGGGCTTGCTGGAGGCAACTTCCCTTCCATGGCCAAAAAAAAACTTCCTGACAGTCTGACCGCGCGCGATCCCGAGCGCAGCTTGGAATTTGAATTCATCCGTGCCACCGAGAACGCCGCGCTGAACGCCGTCCATTGGCTCGGCCGCGGCGACAAGGAGGGTGCCGACGCCGCCGCGTGCGACGCCATCAGTGGCTGTTTCGATCACGTCGACCTGTGCGGCGAGGTGGTGATCGGCGAGGGCATCAAGGACAACGCCCCGGGCATTTTTCTCGGCGACAAGCTCGGCAACTGGAAGCCCGGCTCGCCGCGTTTCAACATCGCGCTCGATCCGATCGACGGCACGACCAATATCTCGAAGGGGATGCCGAATTCCATCTCGGTCATGGCCGCGGTGCTCGCCCCGAACAAAGGCACGGCGATGCTTAACATCCCGACGTTTTATTCCGAAAAACTCTCCTACGGCCCGAAAGTCGCCGAGGCGTTCAAGCAGGACAAGTCGCTTCGCTTCGACCTCGATACGCCGACGTCCGAGATCATTGCGAAGACCGCACGAATTCTCGGCAAGGAAGGGAAGCAGGTCGTCGTGATCGTGCTGGACCGCCCGCGCCACGAGAAACTCATCCGGGACCTCCGGGCGGCCGGCGCCGCGTTGCGACTGATCACCGACGGCGACATCACGGCGGCGCTCGCCCCGTCGCTCCCCGACAGCGGCGTCGATCTTTGCATGGGCATCGGCGGTTCGCCGGAGGGCGTGCTGACGGCCGCGGCGCTGCGCGCTCTCGGCGGCGACCTGCAACTGCGCATGTGGGTCCGCGACGCCGAGGAGAAGAAACGCATCGCCGGGAACCCGGCGGCGAAAAGGCTCAAGCACATTTTCCGGGCCGACGAAATCGTCACGGGACCGAGCGCGATTTTCTGCGCCACCGGGATCAGCGCGAGCTGGTTGCTCCCCGGCGTGCGGCTCATCGGCCGCAAGGCGATCACGCACTCCATCCTCATGCGCGCACGCAGCCGCACGGTGCGGCACATCGTCGCCGAGCACGACCTCGATCACAAAACAATCTCCCTCCGCAGCCGGCATGTGGAGTCGCGGGTGTGATTACGGTTGAGCCTCGATGGTGTTCCCGCTGCATTGGCCGGATGATGAACTTCGTCCTTTCCCCTCGGGGCGCATGGCGCCCGGCATTATTCGCGCTCGGTCTGTTGGCGGCCACGGCTTTCGCCGAGACGGCACCCGTCGCGGCACCGACTGCGATTCTGATTCGCAACGCGCGCGTGTTCGACGGCCTAGGCGACGCGCTCACCGACGGACTCAGCGTGCTCGTGGTCGGCGACAAGATCGCGAAAATTTCCAAGGACCCGATCGTTCCACCCGAAGGCGCGGTGGTGATCGACGCCCAGGGCCGCACGCTGACCCCGGGTTTCATCGACGTGCACATGCACGCCTCGGCGTTTCTGCCCGGCTCCATCTCGGACCACGCCTCGCCGTGGCAGATGGGTGTCTACATGGCGAAGTCCCTTGAGGGATTTTTGCAGCGCGGCTTTACGACGGTGCGCGACGCCGGCGGCGCCGACGGCAGCATCGCCGACTTGATCGACAAGGGTTACATCGCCGGTCCGCGGCTTTTCCCCTCCGGACCCGCGCTTTCGCAGACGGGCGGACACGGCGACAACCGCGCGCCCTACTCGGCGCATCCGTATTTCGGCCGTTCGCAGGAACTGGCGATGAGCCGCGGCCTCAGCTGGCTGGTCGACGGACCCGACGAAGTGCTGCGCGCGGCGCGCGAGAATCTCAAGAACGGCGCCACGCAGATCAAAATCCTCGCCAGCGGCGGCGTGCTCTCGCAGTTCGATCCGTTGCACACCGTGCAGTTTACGCCCGAGGAAATCCGCGCGGCGGTCGCGGCGGCGTCGAACTGGGGCACCTACGTGATGGCGCACGCCTACAACGTGAAGTCCGTGAGGCAACTGCTTGATAACGGCGTGCTCCAGATCATGCACGGCCACTTGCTTGACGAGGACACCATCAAGCTCGCCGCCGAGAAGGGTGCGGTCATCGAGTTCGAACTCGTCTGGCAGTGGAGCGACGAGGTGCACGGCAAGGCCAACGGTCTCTCCGACGTGAATCTCGCCAAACTGCACCAGATCAAGGCCGGCATGGCGGGCTACCTCGCGAATCTGAAAAAATACCACGTGCTCACGGGCTTCGGCACCGACCTCGTCGGCAATCAGGAATTCCAGAACAAGGAGTTCACGCTGCGAGCCGAGTATTTCCCGCCGGCCGAGGTGCTGCGGCAAGCGACGAGCCAGGGCTATGCGATCATCAGCCTCTGCGGCCCGCTGAATAAATACGGCAAGTTCGGCACCATCGAGGAAGGCAACCAGGCCGACATCCTCCTGATCAACGGCGACCCGCTCAAGGACATCTCCATCCTCGAGAAACCCGAGACAACCCTCGCGCTCATCATGAAGGACGGGAAAATTTTCAAGAACCTGACGGGCCGGGTTCAGTAAGTGGGCGGAAGCGGCCGCGCCGCGAGCAAGCGGAACGGCAAGGGTCCTTGGCGCAAACATGGGCGCGTCCTGCGCGGAGTTGCCTTTTGCCGGGAGCTTGGCCTTGCTCGGAACGGGTCAAACATCGTCAGGTCACAAACATCATGGTTCGTTCGATCACATTTTTCCGGACAGTTCTTGCCATTGGCGCGGGGAGCTGGGCCGCGGCCCTGCCGGCACAGGATTTGGGTGGGCTGCTGCAGCGTTCACCATTCGGGTCGGCGGTGCCGGGGCCGCCCGCGTCGGCGGAAGGCCCGCTGGAATTCCGCAGCGTGCTCCTCGACCAGGGCGAATATTTTTTCAGTGTTTTTCAGACGGCCACGCACACGGCGCTGTGGGTCGGCCTGAACGAGCCGGGGAATCCCTTCACCGTGCGCAGCTACGACGAGAAGACGGAGACCATGAAGGTGGACTTCCAAGGCCGGTCGCTGTCGCTCTCGTTGAAACAGGCCAAGATCCAGGCCTTCGTGCAGCGGGCACCGGGCTCACCGCAGACGATGCCGGGTCAGGCCGGCGGGTCGCCCAATGCCGGGCCGGCGTCGCCTGCCGACGAGGCCGGACGCCTTGCGCGCATCGCCGAAGAAATCCGCCGCCGCCGCGCCTTGCGCCAGCAGGCCGTGCCCTCCAGTCAGCCCCCGAATCCCAAAACCAACGCCAACAATATCCCATGACCACCTCGCGCGCGTCCGCTTTCACGCTGTTGGAAATTCTCGTGGTGCTTGCCATCATCGGCCTGCTCGCGGGTCTCGCCATCAGCAACAGCGACAAGATTTTCGGCCACAGTCAGGAAGCCGTCGCGCGCATCTTTGTGCGCGATTCGCTCAAGACTTCGCTCGTGCGCTATCGCATCGACCTCGGCGACTATCCCTCGACGGCCGAGGGCATGGCGGCGCTGCTCACGGCGCCAGCCAACAAGGCCGACCGCTGGCGCGGACCCTACATCGACACGCCGGGCAGCAAGCTCCCCGTCGATCCGTGGGGCGAGCCCTACCAATAC
>JANXWT010000007.1 GCA_025351035.1 Opitutia bacterium
CCGAGCAGGTCGGTCGAGTTAGCGACGACTGCACTTTGGCAACGAAACCCCGCCCCCAGTTGCGCTGGACCCCGCTAACCCGTTTTCGCCCCAGCGTTTGCTTTTGACAATTTCGCCGCCGGGCCGCTTGTATTCCTTAACCCCGCCACCGCCACCAATGTTCAACCAACTGCTGGGACTTTTCTCCAACGACATCGGCATCGATCTCGGGACGGCCAACACCCTCGTCTACGTCAAGGACAAGGGCATCGTGCTCCGCGAGCCCAGTGTGGTCGCCGTCTACACCAACTCCCGCCGCGTGCGCGCCGTGGGTAACGAGGCCAAGACGATGCTCGGCCGCACGCCCGGCAGCATCACCGCCATCCGCCCGATGAAGGACGGCGTCATTGCTGACTTCGACATCACCGAGGCGATGCTTCGCTACTTCATCAAAAAAGCCAACGGTGGAAAATCTTTTCCGGGACCGAGCGTGTGCATCGCCATTCCCTCCGGCATCACCGAAGTTGAAAAGCGTGCCGTCATGGAGTCGGCCACGCACGCCGGTGCCCGTGAAGTTCACACCATTCCGGAACCCTTTGCGGCGGCGCTTGGCGTCGGCCTGCCCGTCGATGAACCCGCCGGCAACATGATCGTCGACATCGGTGGCGGCACCACCGAGATCGCCATCATTTCACTCAACGGCATTGTCTTTTCAAAATCTATCCGCGTCGCCGGCGACGAATTTGATTTGGCCCTCATCAATTACATGAAGCGCGCCTACAATCTCCTCATCGGCGAGCGCACCGCGGAGGAAATCAAAATCACCATCGGCTCCGCCTATCCGCTCGAGACCGAGCTTGCCATGGAGGTCAAGGGACGCGACTCCGTCGCCGGTCTCCCGAAGACCATCCACATCACCTCGCAGGAAATCCGCGAGGCCATGGCCGACACGGTTGGCGCCATCGTCGAGGCCGTCCGCGCCACGCTTGAGCGCTGTCCGCCCGAACTCTCCGCCGACCTCGTCGACCGTGGCTTCGTGCTGGCCGGCGGCGGCTCGCTCGTCCGCGGCATCGACAAGCTCCTTTCCGAGAAAACCGGCCTCCCTGTCACCGTCGCCGACGATCCGCTCTCCGCCGTCGCCAACGGCACCGGCGTTTTCATCAATAATATTGAGGAATATCGCCGGATCGCCGCAGATCTCTGAACCAGCCCGGCCCTTTCGCCGGCTGAACTGCCGACCCCGCCGTGCTTCCCAAACGCTTCGACCAGGCCCGCCCGTTCGCCACGCTGGGCCTCATCGTGCTCGGGTGGCTCTTCTTGCCGCTCGCCTTCCGGTCCTTCACCCGCGTCACCTTTTTCGAGGCGCAGGCGCCATTTGCCGCCGCCTCGTCCTATGTGCGGGACCTTCAGGAATTCTGGGCGATGCGCGTCCGCCCGAAAAATGAAATGATCGAGGCCGGCCGCGACCTCGCCCGCCTCAACGCTTCCTACGAGTTGCGCCTGCAGGAGAACGACCAGTTGCAGAACGAAATTCTCCGCCTCGAAAATCTCCTGAAACTCCCGCCGTTGCCGGCGTTCCGCTTCGAGCCCGCGCGCATCGCCCGCCGCGATTTCTCCGGCTGGTGGCAGCGCCTCGTCATCCGCAAGGGCTCCAACTACGGCCTCACCGTCGGCTCACCCGTCGTGTTCGTCGGCGGCGTGGTCGGCCGCGTGGCCGAGGTCTACGCCTACACCGCCGTGGTCGATCTCATTACCAGCCCCACCTTCCGGCTCGCCGCCGCCGCCGAGGGCGACACCCGCCCCGTCAGCTACCAAGGCGGGCTCAACGATTCTTTCAAGACGCCGCGCGGCACCGTCGAATTCGTCCCGCTCGACATCTACGCGACCTCCACGGCCACGCGCCGGCTCGTCACTTCCGGTCTCGGCGGCGTCTTCCCGCCCGGCCTCACCATTGGCGAGATCACCACGCTCGAACCGAGCACCGACGGTCTCTTCAAGACCGGCGAAGTCCGCCTCGACGAACGTCTCGGTTCGCTGACCGAGGTCACTGTTCTCGTGCCGCTCAATCCTTTGGAGTTGTAGCCCCATGCCTCGTCACGACTACCGCTGGCTCATCGTCTTCGCCGCCAACCTCGTGTTGTGGGTCCTCCTCGGCCTCACCAATCACTACCTCACCGCGTTCTCGATCCCCTTCTTCTCCGACTACGCCACGGTTCATCTCTACCTCGGCGGCCTTTTCGTGACTTACGCCGCACTGCGCCTCGACGCACTCCACGGTTTTACCGCGACGATCTTGACCGCACTCCTCATC
>JANXWT010000011.1 GCA_025351035.1 Opitutia bacterium
CAGCTCGCGGCCGTCGCTCAACAAATCGAGCAACTTTGCCAAGAGGACCGGATGCCCGCAACCGGACCGTTGCTCGTCGCGTTAAAAGACGAGTTTGCCCTTGTCTTGGCCGAATTGCGTCTACTCACAGCCAACGACGACTGATTTTTTCTATTTTCCCCCATGCCCAGATTCTTCCTCAGCAGTCTGTTTTCTTTCGCGCTGGCTTCTAGCACTTCCGCTTTGGAATGGAAGACCGAGTCACTCCACACACGCACCACCCCTTTCCAGTCGGCCATCGACGTTGTGTTTGAGTTTCGGAACGCCGCCGCGCACGCGGTGACAATCCGCAACGTCCGGACCAACTGCGACTGTCTCGACGCCACGACTGATCAGAAAATCTATTCCCCCGGAGCCAACGGCCGACTCAGTGCTCGATTCACAGTCGGAGATCGCTTGGGCCTGTATGAGCGAACGATCATGGTGGAGACCGACGAAGCCGCCGGCCAAAACGTCACCTTAAAGCTGAACATCGAGGTGCCGGAAATCGTGGCCCTCTCGCAACGAGTGCTCGACTGGAAGATCGGCAGTCCCTCTCGGGATAAGACCGTTCTCATCAAGCCAAGACCGGGGCTGGAGATTGACTTTCACAGTGCGCAGGCGACCAACGAAGACTTCCTAGTCCATCTGAAGACCATCAAGCAGGACGAAATCTATCTGCTCACGATCAAGCCAAAGTCGACAAAGCGCGCCGCCAACGCCGCCATCCGCATCAGTGGCCGCGACAACGCCGGCCACGACGTGTTAGTGAGCGCCTACGCGAACGTGAAGTGACACGACTCACGCAGACTCAGAGAAAATACCCGCGTTGTTTTTCTGAGATCGGGAGCGCGGCGCGCTCCATCACCTTGAGCAGATCCTCCCAGATTTGCCGCTTCGAGCTTTTGCTCTGGCTGCGCAAGATGTAGGACGGATGGTAAGTCACCATCAGCGGCACACCGCCAAACTCGTGCCAGCGACTGCGCACATCGCCGAGAGCCCGGAAGCTGCCCGCTCCGAGCAAACCCTCGGCGGCTGTCTTGCCGAGCGCGACGATGAGCTCCGGCTGCACGATCTCCAGCTGCGCGCGCAAAAACGGCAGGCAGAAGCGCAGCTCCTCGGTCGTCGGCGCGCGGTTGCCGACTTGCTCCTGTCCCGCGACCACCGGCATCTCGGGCCGCCAGTTCATGATGTTGCCGATGTAGACTTGGCCGCGTTGCAGACCCATGACCTGAATCATCCGCGTGAGCAACTGGCCCGCGGGTCCGACGAACGGTTCGCCTTGAATCTCCTCCTCCGCGCCCGGGGCTTCGCCACAGAAAAAAATCTTCGCGTCCAAATCACCCACACCGAGCACCGCCTGCTTGCCGGGGTGCAGGTGCGCACGACAAACGGGGTGCGTCAACACGAGTTCGCGCAACGCATCCCAGCGCGCCTGCTTGTCGCCCGGGGGCAACGCCACGACCGGCGGGTCTGCTGGGATGGGCGCGAGGGAAATCGTCTTCGTGACTTTGGCGGGAGACGGTCGCGGCGGCGTAGTCGCGGCGCGAAATGGCCCGGTCGTCTCCGCGAGCGCCGTCGGCGCGGCTGCCGCCGGTGCGAGTTGCGCGCGCACACTCTCGCGCAAGCGCCCGAGAGTTTCCTCCATCACCGGGACTGAGCGCACGCCTTCGGTTTTGCGGCGGCGGAGTTCGTCGGTCAGGGCCAGCAATTGTTCGCGCGTGTCCATCGGGTTCAACCGGGACGAACCGGCAGAAGTTTCTCCACATATTTCGCGAGTAGGTCGACTTCGACGTTGATGCCCACACCCACTTTTTTCTCGCGCAGGCTAGTCGCGGCCAGCGTATGCGGGATTAGCCACACGGTCAGGGAGTCGCCGGCGACCTCAGCGACGGTGAGCGAAATGCCGTCGAGTGCGATGCTGCCCTTCGCGACGACGTATCGCGCGCAACCCGCCGGCATTTTCACGCGCAGATAGTGGTCTTTGCCGCGCGGCTCGAAAATCTCGACCGTCCCGAGTGCATCGATGTGTCCGGTGACGAAATGCCCGCCCATCCGGCCCGACGGCTGCAAGCTGCGTTCTAGGTTCACCGCGTGGCCCGTCGCGAGTTCGTTGAAATTCGTGAGTCGTCGCGTTTCCTCGAGCACATCGAACCAGAGATTCGCCGCGTCGAAACGCACGACGGTCAGGCAGCAGCCGTTGACCGCGACGCTGTCGCCGAGTGCGACTGAGCCCGGCACGAGTTGGGCGGCGATTTGAAGATTCCACGCGGTTGCGGCCGGCGCGAAGGCCGCCACTCTTCCCACTTCCTCGATAATGCCGGTGAACATGAGTGTATGAATTAGGCTGGAGGCCGCATCCGGCTGCAAGCAAGCGAGCGGCCGATTGATACTGTTTGCATAGTTAGTTGAGTTTCACGCGGAGCACCGAGGTTTCGCCGCCACGGCTGACGAGGAGCACGAATTCTGCGCGCGCCCTGTCGGCTTCGATGTCCATCAGTTTCTGCGCGGCATCGGCGTAGATTTTCATTTCCACGCCGTCAATCTCCCGCACCCAATCGTCGGGACGCAAGCCGGCGGTGGCAGCCGGGCCGTTGGGTTTCACGAAATGCACGACGACGCCGCGACTGTCGGCAACTTTGATGCGCTGAATGATACCGTCGTTGTAAAGGAACTCGCGCACGGTCAGCCCGAGGCGTTCAAAATATCTGCGGTCGGCTTCGCGCACCATCTTCGGCTCATCGCCGAGTTTTACCCGCACTTCTAACTGCTCGGTGCCGCGCCGCACGGTCAGTGCAACCATGTTGCCCGGCTGTCGGTGCAACACTTGCTGGCCGAAATGGACAACCGTCACCCGGTCGGGCTTGAAATGCGGGAACGGCTGGCCGTCGACGGCGAGCACGATGTCGCGATCCTTCAGGCCGGCAAGGTCGGCGGGGCTGCCTTCCATGATGTCGCTGAGCACGACGCCGGATTGGTTTTCCAGTTTCAGAAATTTGGCGACCTCCGGGTCCATCGGCTGCAGGCCGTAGGCTCCGAGCCAGGCGATGGGGCGTCCGCTGACGGAGTGCGGAATGCGGCCGAGATTCGGCAAAACCTCCGCGGCCAGCAACGCGACGCTGCTCTCGTCGACGTTCACGAGTAAAATCGGACTGCCGTTCTGCGCGCGGGAGAACAGCAGGTAATTTTGCCCGAAGGAATTGAGCGCGAGTGCCGTGAATTCTCCCTTGGCGTTGAACACGGGCAACCCGGGACCGGCCACATCCGCGGTCATGATCGCGGTCTTCTGCGGGAGCCGCGTGACTAGGCCCACCTTGCCGATCTGCAAATACGGCACGAAGTCCTCGTCCTTGTGGCGCAGCCCGATGCCCCAGAGTTCCTCCCCGAGGGCGGGCTCGGCTGCGGCCGCCGTGTAGCGCGTCACCGGCACAAGTTGGCTCCGCAATTTCTCCTCCACCCGGATAAAATGCCAGCCCGTGTAGGGATCCTGCCCGAGGTAAACAGCCACGAACGGTTCGCTGGTGTTGGGACGGTAAACTTTGAAATCCTTGATTTGCGACGGAGTCAGCTGATTGGCGATGGCGCTGCCGGGCAGAATGATCGTGCCTCTTTCATCCGCGACCGTGCCCAGCACGAAGACGGGCCGGCGCTCGGCCTCCGTCTGCACGAGAAACTCAACGCCCACGACGGACTTCAGGCGTTCCTGAAACATTTCCGCTATCGTGGCGGCACGGGCACCGGCGAGCGACAGGGCAAAAGCCAGCGTGATGGAAAACAATTTCATGGTTTGAAAATGTAGAGCGAGAGGCGGCGGCTGCGCTGGGCCTCGACGAGCTGCGGCTCGGGGTGCGCGGTATAGGTGTCGTAGATTTTCCGGAGTGCGGCGAGCTCACTGATCGTGGTGCCGGCCACTTTGGTGATGATGTCACCGCGGGCGATGCCGGACTCGTCCGCCGGATAACCCGGCTGCACGCCGATGACGATGACGCCGGTGTCGTCGG
The DNA here is from genome assembly GCA_025351035.1 of Opitutia bacterium. Lineage (GTDB taxonomy): Bacteria > Verrucomicrobiota > Verrucomicrobiia > Opitutales > Opitutaceae > JACQFT01. Next base: position 4,020 of record JANXWT010000011.1, read on the forward strand.
GTAATTGGTTCTCGCGCGCGTAGGTGCGGGACACCTTGCGGACCGTGACACCCCATTGATCGAA
>JANXWT010000019.1 GCA_025351035.1 Opitutia bacterium
GTTCGAGAAGGACGGCACATTCATGAACGGCGAGCGCCGCCTCCAACGCGTGCGCCGCGCCGCGTTGCCGCAGGGCGAGGCGCGCTCCGACTGGGAAATCGTCTGCGACATCGCGCGCGTCATGGGCCACGGCCAGCACTTCGCCTACCGCAGCGCCGAGGAAATCTGGGACGAGGTCCGCTCGCTCTGGGACGAAGGCGCCGGCATCAGCTACGCGCGCATGGACAAACTCGGCGGCCTCCAGTGGCCGTGCTTCGACGAAAACGATCCGGGCACGACCGTCATGCACGCGACCGAGTTCACGCACGGCAAGACCACGCCGTTGCGCCGCATCGAATACGTTGCCCCTCCCGTGCTCATGTCAAAGGAGTTTCCGTTCCTGCTCACCACCGGCCGCAACCTCTACCAATACAACGCCGCCACGCAGACCGCACGCACGCCCAACGACCGGCTGCACGCCACCGATTACCTGCAGCTCGCGCCCGTTGACGCCCGCCGGCTCGGCTTGCGCGAGGGCGAGCTCGTCCGCCTCCGTAGCGAGCAGGGCTCGGCCGATTTGCCCGTGCAGCTCAGCGACCACGTGAAACCCGGCGAAGTCTACACGACGTTCCACTCGACGCGCGTCTTCCTCAATCAGATCACGACTTCGCATCGCGACCGCTACACGAAGACGCCCGAATACAAGGTGACCGCCGTCTGCATCGAAAAGCTCGAGCCCGTCGCGGCAAAATAATTCCCGTGGCCGCACTGAACGAATCCGATCCGCCGCTCAAAAAATACGGCCTCAAACCGAAGGAGTTCGAACGCGTCAACGCCAAGCCCGGCACCCAAGAGCCGTCGGCCGACCATGACGTCTACGCCATCCTCCAGGCCAACCGCGCGCGCGAGCAGCAGCACCATCTCGGCGAGGTCGAGGTCAAGGTCGTGAAGTCCCGCCGGCGGCGCGACTACTGGACACTCCTCCTGCTCACCAACGCGTTGCTCGCATTTGTCGCGTGGCAAGGCCGCGGCAATTACATCGTCTTGGTTTCCGCCTGCGCGGGCATCATTCTCGTCAGCGTGGGCCTGACTTGGATCATGTGGTTCGTGATGGATGATTATTGAGTCTGTCCGTCCCACCCGAAAACTCGCAGGATGCTGCGTTGCTATTCCCTCCGCGTCGAATAGCCTGTGGCAATGGACACTCTCAAAACCGCCGCTCCGCTGCTCGCCGCCCGCCGCTGCTCCATCCAAGGTCGGCGCGTCTATCTCGAAATCACCGAGCGTCGCTCCGTCAGTTTTCCCGCGAGCAAATACGTCGCCTTGGCTAACGCCACGCAGGCCGACCTGGAGAAAGTCTCTCTCGACGCCGACGGCCTGCATATTCGCTGGGCCACACTCGACGAGGTAATCTGCGTCGACGATGTGGCGAACAACCGTTTCATCTACACTTCGAAATCTGCCACGCCGTAGTTCGCGTTTGCGGATCACGCCGTTTTCGCAACGGTGAGCAACCATGGCCTCACCGAAAATCTGGTTCATCACGGGCGTCTCGAGCGGGCTAGGCCGCTGTCTCGCCGAAGCCGTCGCGGCGCGCGGTGACATCGCCGGCGGCACGCTGCGGCAGGAAGCCCAACTCGCCGCCTTCGACGCCATCGCACCCGGGCGCACTATCGGGGTGCGACTCGACGTCAACGAGCCCACCTTGGTCGAAGGTGTCATCAGCGGTGTCATCGCCCGCTACCAGCGCATCGACGTGCTCGTGAACAACGCCGGCTGCGGTCTGCTCGGCGCCGTCGAGGAAGTCAGCGACGCCGAGGCGCGCGCCCAGATGGAGACTAATCTTTTCGGCGTCCTCGCCGTCACGCGCGCCGTGTTGCCGCACCTGCGCCGCCAGAAATCCGGCCACATCCTGCAAATCTCCTCCATCGCCGGGCTCGCCGCCGCGCCTGGCCTCGGCCTCTACAACGCCAGCAAGTTTGCGCTCGAAGGTTTCAGCGAGGCGTTGTCGCGCGAGCTCGCGCCGCTCGGCATTCGTGTGACACTCATCGAGCCCGGCCCGTTCCGCACCAAGTGGGCGGGCGAATCCATCAAGCGCGCAGAGAAAATCATTCCTGACTACGCCGCGACCGCCGGTGCCATCGAGCAACGCATCCGCGACTTGAGCGGCAACCAGCCGGGCGATCCCGATCTCGCCGCGCGGGCAATGATCAAGGTCGTCGATTCGCCCAATCCTCCGCTCCGTCTCCCGCTCGGCAAACTCGCGCTCAGCGGCTATCGCGCCAAGCTCGCCGCCGTGAGCAAGGAGCTCGATGCCTGGGAAGCCGTCGGCCTCGCCACCGACGCCCCGTCTAAGGCGTAATCCTCACGCCGGCGCGCCACCCGCTCGCGCCGCGATGGCCCAGCGGTAGACATCCGCATAACGCGCGGCACTGCGACCCCACGAAAAATCCTGCGCCATCGCGCGCTTGCGCAGCGCCAGCAATTCCTGCGGCCGCTCGACATAGGTATTGGTGGCCCAGCCGATGGTGTCATACAGCGCCAGCGCGGTGGCGTCCTGAAACACAAAGCCCGTGCCCGCATCCGCGCCGGGCTCGAAGTTCCACACCGTGTCCACGAGCCCGCCCGTTGCCCGCACAATCGGCACCGTGCCGTAGCGCATCGCATACATCTGCGTCAAGCCGCACGGCTCGCTGCGGCTCGGCATCACGAAAAAATCGCTGCCCGCCTGGATCAGCCGCGCAAGGTTGGCCTCGAACCCGATGTGCGCGCCGACGCGGCCGGGGAAACCTCGCGCCGCGCGCGCAAACGCCGCCTCGACCCGACTGTCGCCACTGCCAAGAATCGCCAATTGCACCCGCATCCGCTGCATGATCAGTGGCAGCGCGTCCGCGAGCAGGTCGAGTCCCTTTTGCGGAACCATGCGCGAGACCACGCCGAACAGCGGCACCGCTGGGTCGGCGTCGAGGCCGAGCGCCGATTGCAGTGCGGCCTTGCACTTCGCCTTACCCGCTAAGTCGGTTCCTGTGAAATTCGCCGGCAAGGCCGGATCCGTCGCCGGATTCCACAAGACCGTGTCGATTCCGTTGAGAATGCCGGCGAGGTCCGCCGCCCGGTAGCGCAACACGTGGTCGAGACCAAACCCGTATTCGGAAGTGCGGATTTCCTCCGCGTAGTTCGGGCTGACCGTCGTGAGTTTTGTCGAGTGAAAGAGCCCCGCCTTCATCATGTTCACGCCGCCGTAGGACTCGAGGCTGTTGGCG
>JANXWT010000046.1 GCA_025351035.1 Opitutia bacterium
AGACCATCTTTTTCCAAGTCTCCGCCACTGATCCCGGGGCCTACGTCGTCGTCGGGCTGCTGGTCGCGGTGGTTTCGTTCAGCGCCGCCCTTGTTCCCGCCTGCCGTGCCACCCGCGTCGATCCCATGATCGCGCTCCGCGCGGATTGAAACGGTCAGCCAACTCCTCTCATCTTTCTTCTACCTCACCCACCGCTCACATGTTCACCAACCTCAAACTCGCCTTCCGGTCCTTCGCCAAGACTCCGGTCCTCTCGCTGGTCATCGTCGTCTCGCTCGCCATCGGCATCGGCGCTAACACCGTCGTCTTCAGTTGGCTCAAGACCGCGGTGCTGCATCCGCTGCCGGGCACGACGAGCGACTTGGTCTCGCTCGAAACCAAGGATGACACCGGCGGCTACGTCACGACCTCGTGGCAGGAATACCTCGACCTCCAGCCGATGCTGCCGTCGTTCGCCGCCATCGCGGCGCACCGCCCACGCGCCTTCTACCTCGGCGATTCCGCCCGCGATGCACGCGTCTTCGGCGAATACGTGACCGCGAATTTTTTCACCGTGCTCGGCGTCTCCCCGCAGTCGGGCCGATTCTTCCGCGCCGACGAAGTCTCCCGCCCGGGTGCCGAACCCGTCGCCGTCGTGTCGCACTCGTTCTGGCAAGGCCAGCTCAAGGGCGCCCCGGATGTCGTCGGCCGCACGCTCAAGCTCAACAGCCAGACCCTCACGATTATCGGCGTCACCCCCGCCGGATTCCTCGGCGGCATGAACAACCTGGCCTTCGACGTCTGGGTGCCCGCCACGATGGCGCCCCTGCTGCAACCGGCGTCGATGGAAATGACCAACCGCACCGTGCGCAGCTACACGATGCTCGCGAATCTCCAGCCCGGCACCATCGCCGCGCAGGCCAAGACAGAACTCGACAACGCCGCGCGCAAAATGATTGCCACCTACCCCGAGACCAACAAGGGCCTCGGCTACGAAATCATGCCTCTCTGGCTCGCCCCGCGCGGCGGTAAAGCTGCGGCGGCGATCCTCGCCACCCTCCAGCTTTTCGCCGGCCTCATCCTGATCGTCGTCTGCGCCAACACCGCCAGCCTCCTGCTCGCGCGCGCCAGCATCCGCCAGCGCGAGATCGGCGTGCGCCTGGCCATCGGGGCCGGACCCGGCCGCATTCTCGCCCAATTGCTTTTCGAGAGTATTCTCCTCGCACTGCTCGGCGCCGGCGGCGGCCTGCTCCTTTCCCTCTGGGGCATCGACGCTCTCCAGAAAATCCCGCTGCCCAGCGGCGTGCCGATCAAGTTCACCGTCGAGTTCGATGCCACCAGCCTGCTCTTCGCCGTCGGCCTCGGCAGTCTCTGCGGCCTCGTGTTCGGTCTCGCCCCCGCCCTGCAGCTCGCGCGCGCCGACGTGCTCAAGGCGCTCCGCGGCGGCCGGGGCGAAACCGCCGGGCGCAGCCGCCTGCGCGACGCCCTCGTCGGCACCGAGGTCGCCATCGCGCTCGTCGTCCTCGTCCTCGCCGGACTTTTTCTGAAAAGTTTCCGCAACGCGCAGCACACCAGCCCCGGCTTCGACACCCAGCATGTCATGCTCGCCACCGTCGACCTCGCCGGCCGCGGCTACGATCAGACGCGCGGTCAAGCCTTGCTGGAAAATCTTCTCCGGCGGATCGAGGCGCAGCCGGGCGTCGCCCACGCCGCCGCCGCCGGCTATGTGCCGCTGGATTTCCGCGGCATGCCCACCGGCGTGACTGACGTCGAGGGCAAGGCGTTCGATCCCGAGCGCAAAATCATTTACCAGAATGCGACGCCGGGCTACTTCGCCACGATGGGCATCCCGCTCGTCGAAGGCCACGATCTCGCCCCGCTCTCCCGCAAGGAAGCGCCGCTCGACGCCGTCATCAACGACACGATGGCCAAACGCTACTGGCCGGAGGGCTCGGCGATCGGACGGCGCTTCGAGGTCGGCGGCACCTTCTACGAAATCGTCGGCGTCGCCCGCACGATCAAGAACCTCACGATGAACGAGGCCCCGCAGCCCGCCGCATGGCTGAGCATGCGTGCGCAGTTCATTTTCTCGCCGATCATCCATGTCAGCACCACCGGTGGCGATCCGGCGCTACTCTACCCGGGCATCCGGCAGGCCATCCATGATCTCGACGCGGAGCTGGCGATCGTCGACGGGCGCACGATGGCGCAGCAGCTCGACAACAATCTGTTTCTCCAGCGCATTCCCATGCGCATGCTCGCGGTGCTCGGGCCGCTCGCGCGCGCGCTCGCCGCCCTCGGCCTCTACGCCGTGCTCGCCTTCACCGTCGCGCAACGCACGCAGGAAATCGGTGTGCGCCTCAGCCTCGGCTCCACGCCGCAGGGCGTCGTGCGCCTCATGATCTGGCAAGGCATGCGCGTGGTCCTCGTCGCCACCACCGTCGGCTGGCTGGTGTCGCTCGCTCTCGGCTATCTGCTCCAAAGCAAACTCGTCGGCGTCCCGCTCGGCGATCCGCTGATCTACGCCGGCGTGCCCACGCTCCTGCTCGCCGTCGCGTTCCTCGCCTGCTGGCTCCCCGCCCGCCGCGCCGCCCAAGTCGACCCGATGGTCGCTTTGAGAGCGGAATAGTCGGCCTCGGATTAGATCGGTCTCTCAACACTCAGCCCTCAACTCTCAACTCAAAGCCCCATGCTCACCGACCTCCGCTCCGCGTTCCGGCAACTTGTGCGCGCTCCGTTGCACACGGTCACCGTTGTTCTGATTCTGGCTCTCGGCATCGGCGCCAACGCCGCCATCTTCAGCCTTGTGCGCTCGGTGCTGCTCAAGCCGCTGCCTTATCCCGACGCGGAGCGGCTCGTCTTCCTCCAACAGCAGCAGAACATCGGTCTGTCGCCGTTCTCGTGGCCGAACTTTCAGGACCTGAAGCGCGACAACCGCTCGTTCGAGGCGCTCGCCGTCTACAACCGCAGCACCTACACCGTCACCGGGCGCGGCACCGCGGAGCAGACCGGAGGCACCGCCGCCAGCGCGGATTTTTTCCGCGTGCTCGGAGTCTCGCCGATCCTCGGCCGGGTCTTCACCGAGAGCAAAGATTCCGAGTCCGGCCAAAAAGTCGTCGTGCTCCGCGAATCGTTTTGGCGGCGCAAGCTCGGCGCCGACCCCGCGGTCATCGGCCAAACTCTGAACATCAATTCCCAGCCTTACGTCATCGTCGGCGTGTTGCCCAACGCCGTCATGAATCCGGCCGGCACCGATTTCTGGATTCCGATCACGCCGATGTCCAAGAACGACGGTTGGCAAAACCGCCGTAACCAGCCCGGCCTTTTCTCTTTCGGACGCTTGAAGCCGGGCGTGACCATCGATCAGGCCAAGGCCGATATCCTCGCCATTGGGCAGCGCTTGCAGCGTGATTTCCCATCTGACAACTCCGGTATCCTGCCCGTCATGCAGCCGTTGATGGCGGCGCTCGTCGGTTCCTACCGCGAGTCGCTTTTCCTCCTCCTCGCCGCCGTCGGTCTCCTGCTCGT
>JANXWT010000061.1 GCA_025351035.1 Opitutia bacterium
CCCCAAGCGGTGATGTCCACGGTCGCCCACCCGCTCCGCAGCCGCGAGCGCTGGCTCAATCCTCCCGAGTGGACCAAGACCGTGACGCTCGAATTCCCCGGCTCCGTCGGCGGTCCGTGGAGCCGTTTCATCAATCCCAAGACGGTCAACGCGCAGACCGGCATCGGCACCGTCCGCTACCCGCGCCTCGCACCGCGCGACGCGAAATGCGCCGCCGAGCTGAAGCAGCGCACGCTCACCGCCCTCTACAACGAGCGCCCGGCGTGGCTCGATCACGCGCACAAAAAATTGGACGCCACCGTCGCCGCCGCCTACGGCTGGCCCGCCGATCTGAGCGACGAGCAAATCCTCGAACGCCTCCTCGCCCTGAATCTCTCGCGCGCCGCCGAGGAAACCAAAACCGCGTCCGCCCCGAAGAAGGCCAAACCCCAGCGCGAAAAATCCGCCGACGAGCTGATCTGAGTTTAGGTTTGCGATCACTTCCACGCCCGGCCCGGCGCTCCGCCCTGAACCGTCCGCCCAATCCGGAAGTGTCATATAATAAGTGACACTTCCCGGGCACACGAAACCGGTGATCGCGGCTTCGCCCGCGCCACTCTCGCCCGCTCTCACACTCGCGCCGTTTCGATTCGTCACGTAATACGTGACAAACTCCAACCCGCGTTTTCAGAGGGCTTGTCACGTATTACGTGACAAGCAACTTTGCCGGACCGACAGGGGATTTTCGGCGAGTTTTCCGCGCGGCTCGTGAAACCTTGACCTGCATCAAGGCCCCCCGCCGCGCGCTCTGTTATCTATGACGCATTGTGATGCGTCGCGCGCAATTTACCGCCACCCCCGATCCGCTCGCTCCCTGGCTAGCGAACGATAATATTCCGGCGACGCGCCCCACGGCTGACGACAACACAACCGCTGCGCCGGGTTACGCCGTCGCCCGCGGCTGGTTCACGCTCTCGATCGCGAGCCTGGTCATTGCCGGTCTGCTCTCCCTTGCGGTCGTCATCGGCCGCCTCCCGGTCATCAGCGAATGGCTGGCCGATCCGCTCTTCTTCAAACGGTGCCTCGTCGTGCACGTGGTGCTGGCGCTGGTAATTTGGTTTCATGCGAGTGCCGCCGCGTGGGTGGCCCTGTTGCGCCCCGGCGTCGCAGGGCTGCGCGGCGGCCAGCTCGCGTTCGCGGGCGCGAGCATCGGCGTCGTGCTGCTCGCCGCCGCCGGCACGCTGCGCGGCGTGGCGCCCGTGCTCTCCAACTACGTGCCGGTGCTCGATCACCCGCTTTTCCTCGCGGGTGTCGGACTCTTCTTCGCCTCGTGCGCGTTTTATTTTCTCCAGACGTTGCTCCTGCCCTCGACCGACGGCGTGCTGCCGGCGGCAACCGGTGCGATGCTGCGCGCGTCCGCGCTCGTGTTCTGCGCGGCCGTGGCGACGTTCATCGCCGCCGGCTCCGGTCTGCCCGCAGGACTCGATCCGCACACTTACTTTGAGTTTCTCTTCTGGGGCGGCGGCCACGTGCTGCAGGTCGCCAACATCGCGGCGATGCTCGCGCTGTGGCTGTTCCTGCTCGGCGGCGCGACGGCGCGGCCAGTCGTTTCCACCGCCACCGCGACCGCGCTCGGCGGACTCCTCGTGCTGCCGCATCTCTTTGCGCCGCTGCTCACCGCGCGCGGCACGCTGAACAATCTCTACCACGAAGGCGCGACGCAGCTCATGCGCTGGGGCATCTTTCCCGTCGTCCTCGTCGTGCTCGGCCTCTGCGTGCGTCACCTCGTGCGCACCGGCACTTTCGCGCGACGGGACTGGCGCGAGGACCCGCGCGTCATCGGATTTCTGTGCAGCGCCGGGCTCACCGTGCTGGGCTTCACACTCGGCGCCAGCATCCGCAGCGCGAACACCGTCGTGCCGGGCCACTACCACGCGTCGATCGGCGCGGTGACGGCGATCTTCATGGCGGGCGCGTATCAGTTCGGCCGCATCGTCGCGCCGCACGCGTGGCAGCCGGCGCAGAAATGGGCGCGCCGCCAACTCTGGCTCTTCGGCGGCGGACAAGCGATTTTCGCGCTGGGCTTCGCACTCGCGGGCATCTTCGGCGCCGGCCGCAAGACCTACGGCGCTGAGCAGCATGTGCGCTCCGTCGGCGAGCTCACCGGCCTCGGCGTCATGAGCGTCGGCGGTCTGATCGCCGTGGTCGGCGGCCTGCTCTTTCTCGGTCTGATGACGCGCATGATTCTCGCGTGGCACCGCCCCGCGCCCTCTCCGGCCAATTCTTCAACACCCGCACTGACATGAAT
>JANXWT010000087.1 GCA_025351035.1 Opitutia bacterium
CGCTACGAGGTCGTGTCCGAAGACATCCACGCGCTCTCGCAGCTCCTCCGCGCCTATGCGCTCTACGAGCGCGATGTCGAATACGTGATTCAGGAAGGCAAGGTGGTCATTGTCGACGAGAACACCGGCCGCATCATGCCGGGCCGCCGTTGGTCCGACGGCCTGCACCAAGCGGTCGAGGCCAAGGAAGGCGTCACGGTCGAGCGCGAGACCCGCACCTACGCGACGGTCACGATCCAGAATTATTTCCGCATGTATGAGAAACTCGCGGGCATGACCGGCACCGCCGAGACCGAGGCCACCGAATTCCACGAGATCTACAAGCTGGCCGTCACGGTCATCCCAACCAACCAGCCCTGCATTCGCGTCGACAGGAACGACTCCATTTTCAAAACCCGCCGCGACAAATACAACGCCGTCGTGAAGCAGATCCAGGAAGCCAGCGCGCGCGGCCAGCCCGTGCTCCTCGGCACCGTGACCGTCGAGCAATCCGAGGTGCTCAGCCGCATGCTCAAGCGCGCCGGCATCATCCACACCGTGCTCAACGCCAAGTTTCACCAGCAGGAAGCCGAGATTGTCATGCGCGCCGGCCAGCGCGGCTCCGTCACCATCGCCACCAACATGGCGGGCCGCGGCACCGACATCAAACTCGGCGAAGGCGTGCGCGAACTCGGCGGCCTGTTCGTCGTCGGCACCGAGCGCCACGAATCCCGCCGCATCGACCGCCAGTTGCGCGGCCGTTGCTCGCGGCAGGGCGACCCGGGTCTCACGAAATTTTTCCTCTCCCTCGAAGACGACCTCATGCGGCTCTTTCTCCAGGGCAATCTCGCCTCGAAGATCATGGAAGGCTCGATGCAGGACGGCGAGGAGCTCGAACATCCGTGGCTCAACCGTTCCATCGAGTCCGCGCAGAAAAAGGTCGAGCAGCAGAATTTCGCGATCCGCAAGCGGCTCCTCCAATACGACGACGTGCTCAACAAGCAGCGCGAGGTCATCTACGGCATCCGCAACGGCGCGCTCCATGCCGACCGTCCGAAGGAAATCATCTTCGAGATGGTCGAGGAAGAACTCGCGGCCCGCCTCGAGACCGCCGGTTACGGTGAGAAAGGCGGCCCCACGACCTCAAATCTTGAGAGCCTCGTCGGGTGGCTGAATTCCCATTTCCCGATCAGCGCCAAGATCGAGGAGCTGCAAGTCGAGTCCGATTTCGACACCGTCCTCAAGAGCCTTGTTGACCGCGTCAAGCGGGCCTACGGACTCAAGGAAGCCGTCGAGGACGCGCAGGCCATCGCCGGCCTTGAGCGCTACATCGTCATCAACGCCATCGACCATCACTGGCAGGAGCACCTGACCGAGATGGAAGAGCTGCGCCGCTCGATCGGCCTGCGCAGCTACGGCCAGAAGGACCCGCTCTCCGAATACAAGGGCGAGGCTTTCCGCTTCTTCGAGGAGCTGATGAACAACGTGCGGTTGCAGATCTGCACGAGCCTTTTCCGCTCGGCGACGAATCGCGACGCGTTCGAAAATCTCTTCGCGATCCTGTCGCGCTCGGCCCGGCTGCAAGGCCCCGCCTCCGCGCCCACCGCGCTGGCTGCGGCGACGCAGAACGCCGCTCCCGCCGCCCCCCCCGAACCCGAGATCAAACTGCCCGCGATCACGATTCGCCGCGACACGCCGAAGGTTGGCCGCAACGATCCGTGCCACTGCGGCTCCGGCAAGAAATTCAAAAACTGCCACGGCAAGTGAGGCGACCGCCGCAGTGCGACCGCGAGGTAGGAGCCTGCTTGCAGGCGATTGGTTCGAGAGTGGCACCGGCTTCCGGACGGTGCCCCCAAAAACTCTGCGGCTGGCCCACACAGAATCGCCTGCAAGCAGGCTCCTACCTTGCGAGTTACCTTAGCAAACGGCGCACCGCCTCGATGCCCCCGAAGCACACCAGCGCCCACGCGGCGTTGCTCAACACCACGCTCCCGAGAAAAATCTGCCAGTCGCGCGGCGCCAGGCCGTTGTAGCTCCCGCGCCGCAGATACGCCGTCGTGATGAACGGATCGAAGCGCAACGACAGCGCCACGAACGCGACCGCATTCCCGCGGTTCAGCGCCCAGCCCAGCGCCCGCCGCCAGCGCGACGGCCCGGCGTAGCCGCGCAGCGCCTTCAACCACTCGAGGCCGAGCCAGTCGCGTTTCAACCAGTCGTAGAGCCGCAGGAGCAGCAGGCAGTCCAGCAACGAGAGCGCCGCCATCACGACGCCGCCCACTGCCAAGCCGAGCTTGAAAACCACGAACGGGTAGAGCGCGTAGTCGAAG
>JANXWT010000132.1 GCA_025351035.1 Opitutia bacterium
AGAAACTTCCTTTGGGCGGCAAAGAGCGGGAAACGTCTTGATTACGTAAAGGCCATGGAATGCTTCCACATTGTCCTGCCTCTCTCACACCAATTCCGGGCGGCGAGACGCACGCCCTCTACGTCAGGCGGGACGCCCGACGCTACACCTTTCGGAAGGCCACAAACGAGGCCGAGCTGGCTTGCCATCACCCACATGAAATCCATTGCCTGATTTCAGGAGACCTCTCTACCCTGAGGAATCATGACCGATCTGCCTGCATTGCTTTCCGTGGCGCCATCCCTGCCCTGCGCGCTTGATCCAGATTTTCGTCCCATCTCGCTCGGGAACCGCGCCTATCGTGCGGCCGTGAAAGCCAGTGGCCAGGGAGTTCCGCTAGGCATCGCGATCGAGCGCAACGAAGGATTGACCTCGGTTTATCGAACGGCAGTTTTTCCCGCCGGCTCCATCCACGACGACGCCACCCGAATTTACGTCGAGCGTCTTGTGAAGTTTTTACTCTGGCAGATCGGCGGTTGGAAAATCACGGTTGGCGGCCCGGCTGAACTCAGCGCTTTTCTCAAACAGGTCTATTCATCCACCGGTGCCCGCGCCTTCGACGTTCAGATCATGGAACGGGTTTACGAACGGACGTTCACGGTCGAGTCCTGCACATTCGAGCAGACTCCGCTCTCCCACGAATCCTCGATCGCGCTTGGAGGACATCTCGACGGTTGTCGGATCGGCTTCGACCTAGGTGCGAGCGACTACAAAATCGCGGCGGTCATTGACGGCAACGCCGTTTTTGCCACGGAGATTCCCTGGGATCCACGCATTGAGAAGAACTCCGACTGGCACTACCGGAAGATCGACGAAGGATTAAAGCTCGCCGCGAGCAAGCTGCCACGCGTCGATGCCATTGGGGGAAGTTCCGCGGGCATCTACATCGACAACAAAGTGATGGTGGCATCGCTTTTCCGATCGGTTCCCGCCGACGAATTTGCCGCGAAAGTGAAACCGCTGTTTCTCCGGCTGCAACAAGAATGGAATGTGCCTCTGGAAGTCGCGAACGACGGCGATGTGACCGCGCTGGCCGGGGCGATGTCGCTGGGCGTGTCCGGAGTGCTGGGCATTGCCATGGGATCAAGTCAGGCCGTTGGATTTCTCGACAAGGACGGGCGCATCACGGGCTGGCTGAACGAGCTGGCCTTTGCGCCAGTGGATTACAGCGCGGCAGCAGCAGCAGACGAATGGTCGGGAGACATCGGTTGCGGCGTGCAGTACTTTTCACAGCAGGCCGTTGTCAAACTTGCGCCCGCCGCCGGAATCACGCTGCCGACGGGCCATCCGGCCGAGCAACTAAAACACGTGCAGGAACTGCACAAAGCGGGCGACGCGAGACCAGTCAAAATCTTCGAGACCATCGGTGTGTATCTTGGCTATACGCTGGCTCACTACGCCGACCTTTACGACTTCAACCACGTGCTGATACTGGGCCGGGTCACTTCCGGCAGCGGCGGTGACCTCATTCTGGCGAAAGCGAACGAAGTTCTGGCGAAAGAATTTCCCGATCTGACGGGAAAAATTTCCGTCAGTCTGCCGGACGAAAAAAGCAAACGACTCGGACAGGCGGTAGCAGCGGCGAGTCTGCCCGCGTTGAAGAAGTAGGGCTCCTCTGTTTGCCAGTGTGGCGGCGGGCGTCCTCGCCGGCCGTAGAGCCGGTGCGTCCCGCCCGGCGGACGAAAAACGAGTGGCTCTTTCACGGCTGACAGCTGCGCCTTTCCGGTTGGTCCACCTACCGATTGCGGGCGGCAGGATGCCGCCCTCTACGTCAGGCGGGACGCCCGACGCTACAAGTCTTCCAACCCATCACTTTGCTTCATAGGCGCGGTGCATCTGAAACGTGCCGTAGTCGTACTTGTTGGTGTAGGTGGAAAAGAAGTTGGTGGACCAGATCCGGCCTTCATAGCCGTAGCTCCCACCCCGCAACCAGCCAAGATCGGCGCTGCCCTTGAACCGGGTTTCGCCGGAAGCCGTCGGCATCATCTGGAAATTCGCGGTGTAACCGACCCGGATAATTTTTGCATAAACTGCACGAAATCGAGCCTGATAGGTGCCGTCGGGGGTTTCTGTGAGGAGACATTGCAGCCGACCATTATGGCCATTGTGATCGCTCAACCACTTTCCGTCCCACGCTCCCGCCACTCCCGTAGGCTGAACCGGACTGGACACCGCCTTGTTCCAGTCACGATTGAACGTGGAGCAACCGCTCAGAACAATCGTGGCTGAGAGAAATCCACCGAGGAGCAACCTCTTGATTCGCATGCGGCAGATTTGTCCCCGGAGAACCGCCCTGTCAACGGCGGAGACCAAAACGATAGCCCTGTTGCGCCGCCTGAATGTGCCCGAACGAAATCACCGTTGGCGAGTAGTAGCAATTGGGTGAGTAAGTCCCGGCGCTTTCGTAGATGTGATAGCTGGAGTTTCCCCAGACCCGTGGGCCGGTCGTCACGCACGGGGCAAAGCATGCGGGATAAGCCGCAGCCAGTTGGTAAAAGACCGGGCCGTAGTAAATCACCGGTGCCTGGTAGATG
>JANXWT010000023.1 GCA_025351035.1 Opitutia bacterium
TTTGCTCCGCAGATTTTGCTCAAGTATGAAATTCTGAAGAACCGACGGCCGATCCCGACCTCCATCCAGTGGGAAGGCCCGTGTGCGGATCCGTGGGGCACTGCGCCGGCTGCAAGCTACTGCGAGCGCGCACTTCGTCGCGTCGGCGCAAGTTCGAGGACACTTGACCTAATGTTTGGGCGCTTGGTCGCTTGAGATTCGCGTCGCGAAGTTCGCGACGCGCAACGTGCTGCCGACTGTGTTCCTCACTCCCCAATGAAATTAATCCCGGCGATAATCCTGACGGTCATTTGCGGTGTAGCCTTGCGGGCGACCGAGACGGTCAAGATCGGCCTGTTCGCCTCGATGACGGGGCGCGAGGCAGCATTCGGCCGGTTCACCAGTCGCGGCGTGCTTTTCGCGGTGGAGGAGATCAACGCCGCCGGAGGCGTGCTGGGCCATCCGATTGAGCTGGTGACAGAGGACACGCGCTCGGTCCAAGGCGAGGCGGCCACCGCGGTCAAGAAACTCATCGTGCGGGATAAGGTCCTCGCGGTCGTAAATGGCACCGGGTCCGCCGCCGCGCTTGAAGCTGCGCCGATCTGCCAAACGGCGGGTGTGCCCTTCATTGCGGCGACCGCGACCAATCCGATAATCACCCAAGCCGGCAGTTTCGTCTTTCAAACCTGCTTTACTGATCCTTTCCAAGGCACCGTGCTGGCGCATTTCGCCAGGCTGGTGCTCAAAGCCCGGCGTGTCGCCCTGCTCGTGTCGAACGACAATCCCTACAGCGTCGGCCTCGCGAAGTTTTTCCGCGTCCGCTTTGCGGCCGATGCCGGTGAGATCGTGGCCGAGTCGAAATACCTCGAAGGCGACAAGGATTTCCGCGCGCAGCTCACTGCGATCAAGGCGGCGAACCCCGATGCGATTTTCGCCTCGGGCAACTACACCGAGGCGGCGCTGATCTGCCAGCAGGCCCGCCAGCTCGGGCTCGACGTGCCGATCTTCGGCGGTGACACTTGGGACACGCCGGCCTTGCTCGAGCTTGGAGGCAAGAGTCTTGAGGGAACCTATTTTTGCGGGCATTTTTCACCGGATTCCAGCGACCCGGTCGCACGGGATTTCGTGAAGCGTTTTCGCGCCCGGTGGGGCGCAGCACCCGACACCGGCGGATCGCTCGGCTACGAGGCGGTCATGGTGCTGGCTGACGCGCTGCGTCGGGCGGGCTCGACCGACCGCCGGCAATTGCGCGCCGCGCTTGCCGCCACCAAAAATTTCGCCGGTGTCACCGGCCGCATCACCCTTGAGGCCAACCGCACGGCCTCGAAGTCCGCTGTCATCTTCGCGGTGAAGGACGGAAAGTTTGTTTTTCAGCAAAGCGTCGACCCTGTGCCTGCCCAGCAGTGAACGACCTGATCCAACACTGGGAAGGGGAGATGGTCATCTCGCATTATGACCGGCCGGCGGAGAGTTGGATCTTTGTCGGCATTCACAGCACCGCGCTGGGTCCAGCCGCTGGCGGCACGCGGATGATGCACTACGCGTCGCCTGAGGACGCGCTGCGCGACTGCCTCAAGCTCGCGCGGGGCATGACCATGAAATATGCGGTGGCGGATTTTCCCCGTGGCGGCGGCAAGGCCGTGATCGCCGTCCCCAAGGATTTGCCCCTCGAGGCACGGCGCGAACTGTTGCTTCGCTACGGGAAGCTGATCAAGCGGCTGAACGGACTTTTCCAGACGGGACCGGATGTCGGGACTTCGACGCCGGACATGGATGTCATCGCCGAGACCGGCGCGCCGTTTGTGTTCTGCCGTTCGGTGGAGAACGGCGGCGCCGGAAACTCCAGCGAACTGACCGCCCATGGCGTCTTCCACGCCATCCGAGCGACGCTCGCCCATCTGGACGGTGCGGCCGATTGGAAAAGACGCACGGTGCTTGTGCAGGGACTCGGGAATGTCGGAGCGAGGCTGACGGAGCTGCTGCTGATCGCGGGCGCTCGGCTGCTGGTCAGCGACACCAACCCGGAACTGCAGGAAAAATATGCGGCGGACCAACGGGTTTTCTTCATTGCGCCGGCGGAGGTTTTCGCGACAGCCTGCGATGTGTTCGCGCCGTGTGCGCTGGGCGGAATTCTCAATCGGGAGACCATCCCGCAGTTGCGCTGTCGCGCCGTCGTGGGGGCGGCCAACAACCAGTTGGCGGACAGCGCGGCGGCGAGCTGGCTGCACGAACGCGGCATCCTCTACGCCCCGGACTTCGTCGTGAATGTCGGCGGCGCGATGGGCATTACGGGCATGGAGGCCATGAGGTGGAGCGCTGCGCAGGCCGCGAGCGAAGTCGCGAAAATCGGCGACACGCTCGGGCGCGTCTTTCGCGTGGCGGCGCACAAACAGCTGACGACCGCCGCCGCGGCCGAGAAGATAGCGGCCGAAACCTTGGCCCGTTACCGGAGCACTTAATATGAAAAACCAAAACCTCGTGACCGAATGGAAAACCAACGCTGCGGCGGAAGAGCTCGTGCTGCGGCTTTTGCAGCGGGCCTTTGCCGAATGCCCCGAGGCCAATGGATTTGCCCAGCGGATGCTTGATGACTGCGCCGTCCGGTTTCGCGATGTGGTGGATCACCTGGTCGTCCCCGAGAGTATTGTGGGCGATAGTGCGTTTCTCGCGAACGGTTGGTGCGGGCACGCGGGCGACGACAGCCTGCGCAACAAAGGCGGGTTGTTTCCGGTAATCTTGCGCGGCGAAAAGCTCGCGGTCGCGTTCAAGGTGGAGCACGTGGGCGAATTCGTCGCGGCGCAAAGTCTGCCCACGCCCATCGAGGGTAAGGCGTTTGCTCCTTTCCGCCGCTGCAAAGTCTGGGGCAATGCCCAGGTGGATTTTTTCGCGCTGCAACGGAATGGTCATGCGGGATTCGTGCTCACGGATCCGTCGGACGCGGCAATCCGCGCCTCGCGGATTCACTATCAAACTTTTCTGTCGCGGCGCCGCGAGT
>JANXWT010000158.1 GCA_025351035.1 Opitutia bacterium
CGCCAAAGTCGTCAAGGGCGGCCGCCGCTTCAGCTTTTCTGCTCTCTCCGTCGTCGGCGACCGCAAGGGCAACGTCGGCATCGGCTACGGCAAGGCTAACGAAGTCCCTGATGCCATCCGCAAATCCACGGAGTCCGCCAAGAAGCGCATGGTCTTTGTCAAGCTCAAGGGCGGCACCATTCCGCACGAGGTGCTCGGTGCCTATGACGGCGGCAAGGTGTTTCTCCGCCCCGCGTCCACCGGCACCGGCTTGATCGCTGGCGGCGGCGTCCGCGCGGTCCTCGAGGCCGCCGGCGTCCACAACGTTCTCACCAAGTCGATGGGTTCCAAGAACCACATCGCCGTCGTCCACGCCACGCTCAACGGACTTTTGCAGCTCCGTCTGGAGCAGGACATCAAGGCTGTCCGCGCCTGAGCCAGAATAATATCCGAGTCGCCCCGCGCATCGTCAAAGGGCGGCGACCCAAACTAGGAAAATACCAAAATGCGTCTCCATAATCTCACGAATGTCCCCGGTGCCGTGCACCGCAAGAAACGCGTCGGCTGCGGCGAAGGTGGCGGCCACGGCAAGACCTCCGGTCGTGGCGGCAAGGGCCAGTCTGCCCGCTCCGGCAGTTCCATCCGCCCCGGCTTCGAAGGCGGCCAGATGCCTCTTTACCGCAAACTCCCGCACCGCGGTTTCAACAACTACGAGTTCCGCACCAACTACGCCGTCGTCAACCTTGGCGATCTCGCGCGGCTCGACGCCACCGTCACCGAGGTCGACATCGCGGCCCTCGTCAAGTGCGGCCTGATCCGCAAGGGCGGCGCGCTGCTCAAAGTCCTCGGCGACGGTGAAGTCACTCGCGCCCTCAAGGTCACTGCGGCCAAATTCTCTGCTTCCGCCAAGACCAAGATCGAAGCCGCCGGCGGTCAGGTGATCGTCGGTTAATCCCGAGCGGGCTTGTCGGACCGCCACCATCCAACCCGGCAACCATTTCCATGTTCTCCGCCTTCACCAATTCCATGAAGATTCCCGAGCTCCGCTCGCGGATCCTCTACACGCTCGCCCTGTTGTTTGTGGCCCGCGTCGGCGCGCACATTCCGCTCCCCGGCCTCGACCCGAAGCCACTGCAGCAGTTTTTCGCCGACCAGACCTCAAACGGTGCTGGAGCCCTCGTCGGTCTCTACAACATGTTCACCGGCGGCGCGCTCGTGAAGGGGGCCGTCTGCGCGCTCGGCATCATGCCCTATATCAGCGCCTCCATCATCTTCCAGTTGATGACCGCCGTCGTGCCCGCGCTCTCCCGTCTCCAGCAGGAAGGCGACACCGGTCGCCAGAAGCTCACCCAATACACCCGCTACCTCACGCTCGTCATTTGCTTGGTGCAGGGCGGACTCTTGATTCTCGCGCTCGAGAATCCCGCCAAGCTCTTTCAGGGATTCGACGTCAACCACTACGGGCAGATCGTCATCGTGAGTAAATTTTCGTTTCTGATTTTCTCCACGATCTTCATGACCGCGGGCACGCTGCTGCTCATGTGGCTCGGCGAACAGATCACGCAGCGCGGCATCGGCAACGGCGTCTCGCTCCTGATCACGGTCGGTATCCTCGCCGACATCCCCGGTGCCGCCGTGGCCACCTACCAGCTTTTCTTCGCCCCAGTCGGTGTCGCCAAACTCGGCCTGCCGCAGGGGGCAATGATGTTCGCGCTCTTTGTCATCGTCATCATGGGCATCATTCTGGTGACACAAGGGCAGCGGAAAATCCCCGTGCAATACGCGAAGCGCGTCGTCGGGCAGAAAGTCTACGGTGGCCAGAGTTCGTTCCTGCCGCTGAAGGTGAATTACTCCGGCGTCATGCCCGTCATTTTCGCCAGCGCGATTCTGCTCTTCCCGCAGCAGATCATGTCGCAGGCCGGGGCGGCGTTTAACATCAAGTTCTTGGTCGAGATCGCCAACGACCTGCTCCGCGGCCATCCGATCTACTACATCAGCATGGCTTCGCTGATTCTTTTCTTCAGCTATTTCTGGGTGTCTGTCATGTTCAAGCCGATCCAGATCGCCGACGACCTCAAGAAATACGGCGGCTACGTCCCCGGCGTGCGCCCCGGCGAACCGACCGCGCAGTTCCTCGATTTCATCATGACCCGGCTCACGCTCGCGGGTGCGGTGTTCCTTACGGTGATCGCGGTCATCCCCGACGTGCTGCTGTTCGAATTGCAGGTTCCGGCCCGCGTGGCCTACTTCTTCGGCGGCACCGGCATGCTGATCACCGTCGGTGTCATTCTCGACACGATGCGCCAGATCGAGACCTTTCTCCTCCAGCGTCACTACGACGGTTTCCTCAAGAAGGGCCGTATTCGGGGCCGCAGCACTTCCGCCGCCGTGGCGATGGGTGAGGCCGTCGACGCCAAAACCGTCGGCATCCTGTGGCTTGCCCTCGGCACGATCTTCCTCGTCGGCATCGTTGCCTGGGTTGTCCGCCATTTCGCTCTTTAACACTTTACTTCAGTGAAAGGGCCTGAACACTCCAGCCCCCTTTCCGCCTTCGGTTCGCCGAAGGCGAAGTTCCTTCTCCTTGGTCCATCGGGTCCGCACTTTGCGGCTCTGATTACCTCGGCCCGTTCTTTGAATATTGAGCACGTCTCTCCTAGCCATCTTGTGCAACAGGAGATTTCGCGTCGCACGCCCCTCGGCCAGCAGGCCGCGGCGGCGCTCGCGCATTCTGCCCACCGGCAGAATGCCGACCAGCTCCTCCTGGCGGTTCTCCGCAAATGGTTCTGGGCGCGCAAACCCGATGCGGGATTCCTTCTCGAAGGCTTCCCGGCTACGCTGCTCCAAGCGTTGGTGTTCGACGAGTGGCTCGAAGCTCGCGGTGAAAATCTCACCGGTTGCTTTGCCGCTGTGCCGCATTCTGCGGACGCCGTCGTCACCCACTACCGCACTCAGGGTCTCCTCTTCGGAGACCTCCGTGCCGCCGCCTGATGTCCATCCCGATTAAAAACGCGGAGGCTATCCGCCGGATGCGCGAGGCCTGCGCCATTGCCGCCACCATTCTGGCGCGACTGAAGCAGCAGGTTCGGCCGGGTCTCACGACCTACGACTTGGATCAAATCGGACGCGACCTAATCTCCTCGTTCGGCGCCCGCAGTGCGCCCTACGGATACAAGCACGGCTCCGGCCGCCCGTATCCCGCTTACACCTGCCTCTCCGTCAACGAAGAGGTGGTCCATGGCATCGGCTCCCTCAAACGCATCCTCCGCGAAAACGACATCATCTCGCTCGACGTGACTGTGGAATACCACGGTTACATCGGCGACAACGCCCTCACGATGCCCGTCGGCGTCATCGCGCCCCGCACCGCCGAGTTGCTGCAAGTCACCGAAGCCGCCCTCAAGCTCGGCATCGCGCAGGCCATCCCCGGGAACCGCATCGGCGACATCTCCTCCGCGATCCAGTCCTATGTCGAGGCGCACGGCTTCTCCATCGTCCGCGAAATGGTCGGCCACGGCGTCGGGCAAAAAATGCACGAAGAGCCGCAGATCCCAAACTTCGTCGACCGGAAGCGCAATCGCACCGAAGAGATCAAGCCTGGCATGACGCTTGCGATCGAGC
>JANXWT010000182.1 GCA_025351035.1 Opitutia bacterium
GGGAGCGGGATGCCGGAGGACTGAACCCACTTGAGTTTAGCCGCGGCGTAGTCGGCGGTCTGGTCTTCGACGGCGGTAATGTTCTGGCCGAGGGTTTCCTTCTTGGCCTCGATGACGCCGACGGGTTGGCTGTCCACGAAAAGGACGTAGTCGGCCGGGCCGGTGTCGGTGGTGTATTCGCGGACGGCCTGACCCTGGCCATCCTGGAAGTTGATGGCGTCCTTGGCCTGCACCGCCCAGCCGGCGGCCCGGAGCTGCGCGTCGATGGCGTCGCGGGCAATTTGCTCTGGGTTTTGGTTGGGGGGCATAAAAGTTAAACACAGGTGGCCGATCGCTACAGACTTTCTAAACTGTTTCCCAGCGACCGAAGATGCCGCAAGGGAGGATGCGGCCGTCCCGCTGGATCGGCAGACCGACTTCGCCGCCGGTGATGCGGCCGCCGGCTTCGTGCATCAGTCCGTCGAGAAGGTTAACGACGACGGTGGGGGAGAGGCGCGCGGTGTAGGCGTTGATGAGAAAAAACAGCGGCCGGTCGCTGAGCACCTGTTTGCATTCAGTGAGCAAGTCCCAGAGGTGGTCTTCGAGCTTCCACATTTCGCCACCGCTGCCGCGGCCGAAGGTGGGCGGGTCCATGATGATGGCGTCGTATTTGCGGCCCCGTTTGCTTTCGCGCCGGACAAATTTCAGACAGTCGTCGGCGATGTAGCGGATGGGCGCCGCGGCGAGACCGGAGAGAGCGGCGTTTTCGCGGCACCACTTGACCATGCCCTCGGCGGCGTCGACGTGGCAGACGCTCGCGCCGGCGGCGGCTGCCGCGACGGAGGCGGCGCCGGTGTAGCCGAAGAGATTGAGCACGCTGACCTCGCGGCCCGCGGCGCGGGCGTCGCGGATTTTCTTGGAGAACCAGTCCCAGTTGACGGCTTGTTCGGGAAAGAGGCCGGTGTGCTTGAAACTCGTGGGATGGATGCGGAAGGTGAGTGCTCCGTAGCGAAGATTCCATTGCTCGGGGAGCTTTTGGCGAAACTCCCATTTGCCGCCACCGGCCTCGCTGCGGTGGTAGAAGCCGTCCCAATCGTTCCAGCGCGTCGCCCCGCTGCTGCGCGGCCAGATGACCTGCGGGTCGGGGCGCACGAGCGTGTAGGGCCCCCATTTTTCCTCCTTCATGCCGTCGCCGCAGTCGATGAGCTGGTAATCCTGCCAGCGGTCGGCGACGAGAAGTCCGGGGCGTTCGGTGATCATGGGCGGGAGCGTGAAGTGTGGCGCGAGTTGGGGCAACTCCGGACGCGCCTGGAACCGCGCGACCGGGGATAAAGGTGCCGCGCCGCGCCGTCAGGTCCCGTAGAGACGGTCGCCGAAATCGCCGAGGCCGGGCAAAATGTATTTCTTCGCGTTGAGTTCGCGGTCGAGCGCGCCGGTGTGGATGGTGATTTCCGGATGTGCGCCTTGCAGCTTGGCCACGCCCTCGGGCGAGGAGACGATGCAGACGAAGACGATCTCCTTCGCGCCCGCGGTCTTCACAACCTCGATGGCCTGCGCGGCCGAGCCGCCGGTGGCGAGCATCGGGTCGACGACGAGCACGCGCTTGCCGTCGAGGGGCGGCAGCTTGCAATAGTAGCTGCGCGCGATCGCGGTGACGTGGTCGCGCTCGAGGCCGACGTAGCCGACGGACACATCGGGAAAAATATCGAGGAACGGCTGCACCATGCCGAGACCGGCGCGGAGGATGGGCACGATGGCGAGGGGTTTCGCGAGCACGCGGCCGGGGAACGGTTCGAGCGGCGTCTCGATCGGTTTATCCATCGTGGCGAGATCGCGCGTGGCTTCGAGCGCGAGGAGCAAGCCGATTTGATAACTGAGCGTGCGGAAGAGCGCGGGCTTGGTGGTCTTGTCGCGCAGATGGGTGAGGACGTGGGCGCCGAGCGGATGATTAAGAATGTGGAGCGACATGAACGGAGTGGGTTAAGGTTTCAGCACGAGGGTGTGTTGCGCCGGACCGGGGAGGAGCGGCGTGGCCGCGCCTTTTACCCAAGCTTCATGACCGGAACGGTAATAAGGAGAGAGCGGATGGCCGCTCTGGCCGCCGGGCAGGTGAAAAATCGCTTCGGCCTCGTGACCTGGCGAAACGACGAGACGCTCAGAGGCACCGTGGCCCGGATTGAGGACGCGCGGCATGTTGCTGTCGCCCGCCATCTGGGTCGCGGGCATGTCGAGCAACCGCGCGAGCGGGCCGGGCAGGAAACGGCTAAAGGGATGCTGCATCTTGAGCGTGTTGAAGCGGCCCCAAGTAAATTTGGCGGGTGTGACGCCGGCCTTGTCGACGTCGGCGAGCACATCGTCAGCCGCGGCGAGGAGCAGCGCATCCCAGGTCTGGTGCGCGGGGTTGAGCATCCGCACAGGTTTGTCGTGCACGAGCTGCCAGAGGGCATCCTCGTATTGCAGCCGCCGCCACGAGAAGCGCGCGTAGCTTTCCTCGGCGCGCTCAAAAAACGGCTTGAAGGTGCGCTCGGCGGCGTGGCTGCGGAACGCGCGGACGAGACGGTAGGCGGCGGAGTCGGGACTCGCGTGGCCGTTCCACGTCCGCACGGCGTCGCGCAGCACGGCGCGTTCCTTCTTTTTCGCCACGGCTTCATCGGTCAGCACTTCGAGCAGGAATTTCTGCCAACGCTCCAGAAACACGGCGCGGTCGTCGAGCTGCACGCCGAGCAGATCGGCGGGAGTAATTTTCTTGCCCGAGGCCGCGAGGGTGCGGAGATCATCGCGAATCTGGCTGGCACGCGCGCCGCGATCATAACCGCCATCGCCGACGAGCGCGAGGGCCGCGCCGCCGACGGCGCGCTGATTGCCACTCCACAGCAGGCCATCAGCAGGCCGGATCACGGGGACTTCCTCGGGTTTCAGCCAGCCGTCCCATTTGCGGTCGCCGAACGCCCACGAGACCGGCAGGCGGCCATCGTAGCCGACGCGGCGCGGGATTTTTCCGATGATGGTCCACGCCACTTTGCCGTCGGCGTCGGCGATGAGCGCGTTCTCGTTCGGGATGCCGCTGCGATGCATGATGCCGATGGCGGCCTCGGTGTCGGTGGCGGTCTCGAGTTCCATCGCGGTGAAGTTGGTCGCCTCCGGTGCGTGGGCGGTCCAGCTCATGACAAAATATTTTCCGTCGTCTGGCCCGCTGATGATCGGACCCCATTCGGTCCAGCGGGCGATAAACGTCACGGGTTCACCGTTCTTCACCTTGATAATTTCGGTGCGGTCCTCGATGTCGACCCAGCCGCGCGGGGTGCGGTATTGGATTTGGCCGATGGAATCCGTCTCGGCGATGATGACATCGGTGGTGTCGACATAGGCGTCGGTGAAGCCCCAGGCGACCCGGCCGTTGCTGCCGACGGTCATGGCGGGCGTGCCGGGCAGCGTGACGCCGTCGACGCGGTGCGCGCCACGTTCGTCGCGCCAGTTGAACTCCGCACGATACCAGATGTGCGGCACGCTGAAACCGAGGTGCATGTCGTTCGCGAGGATCGCCGCGCCGTGCGCGGTGTGCGCGCCGGAGACGGCGAAGGCGTTGCTCCCGAGAATCACATCCGAAGGTGGCTCACCGTGCGAGGCCGTCGGCTTTTCCTCGGCGGCTGGTTTGAGTCGCAGCGGCGGCAGCGGCGCGGGTGGGAACGTCGTGCCGTCGAGTGCGGCGTCCCACGAATCGCCCGGCGGCGCGAAGAAGTTCATGGCCGGCGTGCCGAGCGTTTGGCGGACGGCGCGCAAGTTCTGCTCGGAGTCGCCGCGCCAGTCCTGCAGATCGAACCACATGGCGTAGATGACAAGAAAACTGTCCTCCATCTTCCACGGTTGCGGGGGCGTGCGCACGACGAGGTATTCCCACGGGATTTTCGGCAACGCGGCCAAACCCGAGTTGACGCCAGCCGTGTAGGCCGTGAGCACAGCGCGTTCGGCGGGGCTCAGTTGCGCAACGCATTTTTCCGCCGTGCGGCGGAAGCCGTGCAGACGGTGGGACTTGTCGAAATCGACCGCGGCTTTGCCGAAGAGTTCACTCAACTCGCCCGCGCCGGAGCGCCGCAAAAGGTCCATTTGGAAATAGCGTTCTTGCGCATGGAGAAACCCCAGAGCGCGGGCGACATCGGCGCGCGTGGCCCCGGTGATGACGGGCACGCCGAGGGCGTCGCGCTCAATCTGCACGGACGCGGAGAGGCCGCTGAGGCCGCGCTCGCCGTCGAGCTGCGCGAGGCTGCCGCGCATCTGCCACCACGCGTAGACCCCCGCCGCGATCACGATCAGGAGCAGCACGCTCAGGACCGAGAAGAGATATTGGAAACGTTTTTGCAGGGCGCTCATGGATTTTCGGCGAGCCAGGGTTTGGTGACAGAGGGGTCGCGGCCTTCGTCGTTCTCGATCAGATCAAAGAGAGTTTCGATGGTCTTGCCGGTGAGGCCGAAAGTGACGATGCGCTCAGCGAGCGGCGCGCTGGAACTGTCGCGCCAGCCGCGTTTCATCATGAAGTTGTTCCAGATCTCGCATTCCTCGCTCGTGCGGGCACCGCCTTGTTCAAAACACCACGCAAGGATAAGATCGTCCGCGACAAGTGCGTCAGCCTTGGCGGTGCCGCCGAGCGCGACGCGGGCGATCACATCAGCGTGTTTCACGCGAAGGAAGCGGCAGCATACGCCGTCGAAGCCGCGGCCGAAATTCGGCTGGTAGTCGGCGGGCAGGGTGCCCGCGGCGTGGAGGCGGATTTTGTCGAGCATCCGGCCGAAATAGACGAGGCGGCCGACCTTGGCGTAACAACTGCGGAGTCCGGGGACGTAAGTCATGGCAGAATCCCCGAGGATTCAGCAAGTCGCCCGGGGAAGGCAACGCCGCAAACGCCGAGGCGATCCCGCGCAGCCACAGGCCTCCGGGCCTGTGGAGTTTTTCATCCAACCCGGCAGGCAGGGACGCCTGCTTCTACGCCGCTCACTCGCTCCGGTAGTAGAGAAGCGTCGCCACGACGCCGAGGAGCCACGTGGGCGCGTTCACCCAGAGTTGGTGGAAGGGCACGCGGTAGTGGTGCACGAGCCAGATGACGGCGACGTGTTTGATGGCGATCAGCACCCAGCAGATGAAAATGAAACGCTCGACCTTGGGATCGCGCGGGGTCGGCTGAGTGACATGCACGTCCGCAATGAACGCGTGGTCATACTCGGCGGGGTCGCGGGGCTCCTTGAAATTGAAAAGGTCGGCGAGCATCTGCTGTCACCCTACGCGTTCCCGGCGAAAAGAAAAGCGGCTTGGCATCGGCCGTCGGCACGACGGCAGGGAATTTTCCACCATCCGGGGTTTGGCGGCCTGATTGCTGCCAGCAACTGGCTCGACAAGGCGCAGGCGATGGATAATAAACAATCAGGAGTCCGCATGAACTATGGGAATATCTCTCCCGGTCCTCTGCTCGGGTGCCGAGCACAGGGCGCCGCAGTCGGGGCTGGTGAAATTTCTGGCCACCGGATGCTGGAGCCGAGCATCTGGTCAATACCCCGTCCGCACTCTCTCCCCCAGATCCATTCTGACCCCGTCAGCTTCTTCGTATGAGCGGCACTCCAGCATCTCACCGTAATGCGCAGAGTCTGCGAAGTGGGTTGCGGGTTTGGTGGCAATTTCTGCCGCTGCTCGTCTGCCAGGCCACGGTCTGGACGACGCTGTTGGCCGTGGAGCCGCCGACCTTGCAAATCTCACGGGGTCCAGCGACGACACCGCCGGCCCTGCGGGTTTTGCTCAAGGCGCAGGGTAATGGCACGAATGCCATCCTGGAAACGTCCACCGATTTGATCAACTGGCGGCCGGTCACATTCATTGCCCCCAACGGACAGGTGGAGCAGGGCCAGGATGTTTCAGCAAATACCTCCAAACAATTTTACCGATTGCGGGCGGATGCTTCGTTTGCCACCGACCCGTTGCTCTTGGGTATCACCCGTTACTCGGGCGACCCGCCCGCGCAGGTGGCTGTCACCTATACCGCGAAGGATGGGCATAGCTATACGGCGCAGGGAGCATTGGCCGGAATGGTCTATTTGCTGGCGAACAACGAGACCGCGACGGAGACCTTGATGGCTGCAATCTCGGCGGCGAACGGCACGGTGGTGGGCGCCATCCCGGCGGCAGGTGAATACCTCATCAAGGTCACGCCGGGGATGGAGGCGACTTTTCTGACCGCGCTGTATGCCCAGCCGTGGGTCGTGGATGGCGCACCACTGACCCCGGCCGTGCATGGCAGCGCGCCGGGGGTCTACACCACGGTGGGCGTGCTGGATTGGAATGACAGCAGCGGCGCACACTGCGGCATGCATATGACGGATGTGGCCTACCTCGCGGGGAGGCGCCGGCCCTTCGATGCGAACGACCGCAACGAGCCCGTGAAAATCGATGTGCATGACCGCACCTTCCAGTTGACGGAGGAAGTCATGCTGCAGATGAACGAAGCGCAGAAGAATAACCAGCGATTGGTCCTGAATCTTTCCCTGCAATCACCGACCTCCGGCAATGCCACGTCGACAGATCGCACGGGCTCCACGGACGACGAGGCCAAAAACATCCGGCGGGAACAGCTGCTGTTTTATGAGCGGTTTTTGAGCATGCTCAAGCAGGCCCGTAAAGTGAACGCGGACCTGGCGGATAACACGCTCCTCGTGATCATCGCGGGCAATGCCGGTGTGGATCTCGACAGCGAGTTGGCCGCGTTGAAGGCACAATACCCGGATGAGTTCAGCCATGTGGTCATCACCGGCGGCACGGATGCCTCGGGCCAGATCCTCAAAAAATTCAATCACCTGACGGACAATACAGGCCGCAACATGGTTTATGCCCGTGGAGAAAACGTTGCCACGATCCTTTGCAGCGGGACTTCCTACGCCGGCCCGGAAATTGCCAGCGTGGTCGACGCCATCTGGCGGGCCAACCCCAACTTCACCTCGGGCCAAATCGTCGACGCCTTTTATCAGGTCCTGCATACGCTGGGCACGGGCAACGTGGTGCCGATGGACGCCAACGGCAAAGTCACCGATGCTTTCATCAGCCAAGTGACGGGATATCTGGCCACGCTGCCCCAACCGGCCCCGCGGGTGGTGGAGGTTTGGGTGGGCACGGCGGTTTATCACGACATGGATACATTTCCCAATTCTCCCGGCTGGACGCCCGATCCTTATTCGGTGACGGGATCGGCGACCTACGCCGTGACGCTGAACGCCTATGCTTCGTTGCTTGTCCCGGGTGCAGCTTACTCGGCGACGCTGGTGGAGGAAGCCCACGATCTGCTCAGCAACTTTCCTGCTGAAACCAACGGCGCCCTGAGCCTCACGGTTCCAGCATCACAGTCCACCGACCATGTTCCCCGATGGAGCACGGAGATTACCGGCACGGGCGGCGGGAATCCCGCGGTGGTGAGCACGGACCTGCCCGAGGAGACCAACACCATCACCGCCTCGATTACGGTGCAAGCGGTCACGGGGGTTCATACCCTGCGGGTCCATTATTCAGGCTCGACGACTTACTCCGCAAATAATTCAACGAGCACCACAATAGAATACACCCTGACGCGTCAGTTAAACCCCTGAGGAGTGGGCCGGAATTTAGGATGGCCGGAAGACGCGTGCATTGCCCGGCGGCCAGAAGTGGTGCCGGTCGGAAACTGCGCCCGGCGGCTTTCCGGCGGGAAAAAAGCCGCGCGTGGCGGCCTTGGAAATGAAGCGAACGAATGGCGCGCTCGCTCAGGCATTGGCGCGGCGGCGCTTGACCATCCAGTCGGTCAGCCGGTCCGTCCAGCGGATCAGGAAGACCGGGCGGGGATTCGTGAAATTTTCCTCCAACCATTTCTCGCCGTTTTTGTAGAGGTCCTTCGGGAACACCGCGGTGCCAAACACCCAGTCGGCGATCGGCAGCGTGAAGAAGCCCGAGATGGCTTCGTTGCTGTGGATGGCGGCGTGGTGGCGCAGGTGAAAGCTGTAGATGTGTTTCCAGAGCCAGCCCATGCGCTTGCTCTCGACGAGCGGCGCCCAGACTTCGAACGGCCAGTGCTCGATCGCGTGGAAAACTTCGTAGAGCGTCAGCGAGGTCGTCAGAGCCAGCAGGCCGCCGGCGAACCACGGCAGCGACGGCATCACCCACTGGAGCAGCGCGAACACGGGCGTGAGGATGACGGCGAAGATCAACATCGTATACCACGGGAAAAACGCGGCCTCGTTTTGGTGCGTCTCGGTGATCGGATAGAGGTTCTCCACGCACATCAGCTCGCGGCCGCCCGGCGAGCGCCGGCTGGTGATGCGGGTCAGGCTATGGTGCAACGTGTGCTGGCGGTAGAAATGACTGAGGAACGGCACCACCGGTTTGTGCAGCACATAGCGATGAAACACATACTCGATGAAGCACATGAACAGGTGCAGCCCGAGAAACGTGACCAGATATTGCCACCAGCGGGCCGTCACCTGCGCATGCCAGACGGCAGCGGGGGCGAGCAACCACAGCAGCCCGGCGCAGGCCAACAGGGACACAAGGACGGTGAAGGCGAAAAGGGGGAGGGAGAATTCTTCCTGATTTTCCGCCGGAACGGGAGTCGGAGTAGCCATGATGGAAACGGGGTGGGGGATAGCGATGCGTGCCGGCGGCGAAGAACCGCGGACGCTGGTTGCAGCGAGGGGCAAAGCGAAGCAGTTAATCCCGCCCCTGTCCACCCCCGGTTTCCATTTTGGAATTTTCCGCGGAAATTCTTGAACGCGAAAAATCCGCACCCCTGCGACGATCAGTGACGGGGGCGCGACCATTGCCATTGGGGAAGCGGTGGGCGCGCGAAACGGGTTCCGACCAAGGGGCGAAAAAAATCGGAGCCGGGCCGCAAAGCCGCCGTGCACTGAATCGACCCAACATGATCCGCCAGGAATGCCGCGCGATCCGCGTTCGCCGGACGCTCCAGCCCGAATTTCGTCGCCGAGGGGAAGGCAACCCTTGACGCCGGTTCACGGCGCTTGGCCGTCAATCAACGGCCGCATGACGCAATCGCGGGCCCTCCTGCAACTTTCCCCGCAATTGTGGGGTCCTCGTGCTGTCAAGCAACCCCAACGTCTTAACCGCTCCCATGAAAAATCTCCTCCGTTCGATCTTAGCCGCCGCGTTGTTCAGCAGCGCGCTCGCCGTTTCCGCCAACGACCGCATGCCCGACACCGGCATCCGGCTGCAACCGTTGCCGACGCACATCTACAAGACGCGCGATGCCGGTAATGAACCCACCGAAAGCTGGGTGATCTGGTTGCTCGTGGAAACGAAGACCCCGCGCGACGTGAAGGTTCAGTCGGCGAAGATCGAGCTGCTGTCCGGGCAGGAAGTCATGCGCACGACCAGCTACGGCGCGGCCGGGGTCCGCCCCCTGACCATTAAGTTCCCCTACAAACCGAAAGCGCTCGACGGGAGTCCGTCGCCGTCGCCGATCTATTGGCCGCAGGCGATCCGCCTCCGCTGCACCGAAGCAGCGGCCGCGAAAATCGACGGTGTGCGCGTCACGCTCGGGCTCGACGAAGAGGGCAAGACCGTGTCCGCCGAAGGCACGTCTCCCGTGGAAAATTACGAGCAGAAGACCGCGCTCATTTATCCGTTCAAGGGGAAAGGCGTGGTCACCAATGCCGGCGTCACCAACGGCGGCCACCGCAACCGCAGCGGGCAATTCGCGCTCGACGGCGTCGGTCTCGACGACGGTTACGGCGTGAACACACCCGACGGCGGCAAAAAGAGCGAGGACTACGCTGGCTGGGGCCGCACGATCATGGCGCCCGCGGCTGGCGTCGTCGTCGAAGTGCGCGCAGACCGCCCGGACCAACCCGACCCCGAGAACAGCGACCCGAAATTTTTTGCGCCCGAATTTCCCAACGGCGGCGATCCGGGCAACCACGTCGTGATCGACCACGGCAACGGCGAGTTCAGCATGCTGGCGCATTTCCAAACCGGCTCTTTGCTGGTGAAGCTTGGCGATCACGTCGAGCAAGGCCAGCCGCTGGGCAAACTCGGCAGCTCCGGCGACACCACGACGCCGCACCTGCACTATCAGCTTCAGACCGGACCGGACATCGGACATCCAGTGGTCGGACGGCGTGCCCTGCAAGTTCACCAACATCGACCAGCAGTTCCTCGTGCGCGGCACATTCTTCGAGGCGAAGTAACAGCAGGCATTAGACGAAAGCTTGATCGCCGGGCAGCGCGCACTCGACGCCTCCCGGCGATTCTGCTGGGGTCGGCGGCGACATGACTACGAACCGCTGGCTCCCGTTTCTGCTCGTCCTCGTTTCAATCGCTCCGGCCGCCTTGCGTGCGGAGGGACTCAATGCCGACGAACAAAAACTCGTCGCCTACGTCGACGCGCACCACGCGGACTTCGTCGCGGAGTTGGAGAAAGCGGTGAACATCGACAGCGCCACCGAGAATCTCGCGGGCGTGAAGCAGATGGGCGCGGTCTTCTCCGCCGATTTCGCGGCGTTGGGTTTCAACAGCCGCTTCGTCGAGTTGCCGGCTTCGACGCAGCGCGCCGGGCATCTCATCGCCGATCGTGTCGGCCCCAAAGGCAAACGCCTCCTCCTCCTCGGCCATCTCGACACCGTGTTGCACGGCGGCAACTGGCGGCGCGACGGAGACACCGCGCACGGTGCCGGCACGAACGACATGAAGGGCGGCGACCTCGTCATCATCCACGCATTGCGCGCGCTGCACAGCATCGGCGCGCTCGAAGGCACGAGCATCACCGTCATCATGACCGGCGACGAGGAGGCACCAGGCCATCCGGTTGCGATTAGCCGTCGCGACATGGTGGTAGCGGCGCAACACAGCGACTTGGCGCTCAGTTTCGAAACTGCCATCGGACAAACCGGCACGATCGCACGCCGCGGCATCGTCAGTTGGACGCTCGACGTGCAGGGTGCGACCGGCCACTCGTCCGGCATTTTCTCGGCGGCCGTCGGCAGCGGTTCCGTTTTCGAAGCGGCGCGCATTCTCACCGGGTTTCACGGGCAGCTGAGCAAGATCGACGGCGTCACGCTGAACCCCGCGATGATCGTCGGCGGCACTCAGGCGGGTTTCGACGGCAACGCCGGCACGGCGTCGGGCAAGACCAACATCATCGCGCAGCACACCGTCGCGAAGGGCGATCTGCGCTACCTCAGCGCTGAGCAGCGGGCGCAGGCGCAGAGCGCGATGCAGGCGATCGTGGCGCAACACCTCCCGCGCACGTCGGCGGTGCTGACGTTTGCCGAGGACAGTTTTCCGGCGATGGCGCCGACCCCCGCCAACTACGCGTTGCTCGCGCAACTCGACCAGGCGAGCCGCGATCTCGGTTTCGGTGCCGTGACGGCGTTTGACCCGAAGGCGCGCGGGGCCGGAGATATTTCGTTTATTTCGCCGCCGTTGCCCGGACTCGATGGGCTTGGTATCCACGGTGGCGGCGCGCATGCACCCACTGAGACGGCCGACCTCGCCACCGCGCCCGAACTGGTGAAGCGCACCGCGTTGCTCATCTACCGGCTGACGCGCTGAGTCGTCGCGAAATATTTCCCTCCACCGTTATGAGCCGTGAGATGTGCTACCGCTGCTTCTGGCCGAAGCCTCTGTGCTGGTGTCCGTCGATCCAGCCGATGCCAACGCGCACGCGGTTCGTGTTCCTGATGTCGCCGCAGGAATTCAAGCGCGAGAAAGCCGGCACGGGCCGGCTGACGCACCTCTGCCTGCCGCACAGCGAGATTCACATGGGCAAGAACTTCGATGAACACGAAGCAGTGCAAGCGCTCCTCAACGGCCCGCACAATTTCTGCGTGCTGCTTTATCCGGGCGTCGGCGCGCGCAATGTCTCCGCCGGCGGCCTGACCGTTGCCGAAATGGGCGGCCGGCAACTCGTGGTGTTTTTGCTCGACGCGACGTGGAACGGCGCGCGGAAAATGCTCAGGCACAGCGCGAGCCTGAAGCGGCTGCCGCGCGTGATGTTCACGGCGTCGGGCCCGAGCCGCTATGTGATCAAGCAGCAGCCGCAGGTCGGCTGCCTCTCCACGCTGGAGGCAACGCACGAAATACTCGGTGCGCTCGCGCAGGCCGGGCTCGACGAGTATCCGTTGCCGGCGCAACTGCTCGGGCTTTTCCAGCGCATGCAGGATTTCCAGATCAAGTGTGCGGCGGATTTGACGCGGCCGGGCTACCGCCGCCGACCTTACAGCACGCCCGGTGAACGGCAGTGGGCGCACGGCCGCAGTGGCACGCGGCGGCGTTACGTGCCGAAGATCGAGCCGACGGCATGACGAACCGGTCGTGGTGCGCGCTTACTCGCCGTCGTCGCCGATCGAGCTCGTCGCGCAGCCCGCCATCGCTTCCTCGACCACGGCGATTTCCTCGGGCGTCACCGGCTGGCGTTTGAGGAACGACATGCCGTCTTCGTTGCGGCCGAAGAATTCCGGGGCTTCGGTGCGGCATTGGTCACAATCGATGCACGAAGCATCGCAGTAGAACCGGCCGGCGGCGTTTTCTGTG